>JALSYJ010000107.1 GCA_027071965.1 Robiginitomaculum sp.
TCACATTTTGTGGTGCTGAGCCACTTCATCCGGCGCCCACAGGAACAAAGCCCAAGCCATCTTGCAGCAGCCTTTCAGGTAACCAATGCTGCCATGACCAATACTTTGAGCAAAATGCAAAAATGGGAATATATAACCATCCGGCCAAACCCAAAGGACAGTCGCGCCAAGCTGGTATGTTTAACTGATGCCGGAAGAAGCGCCTATCAGCAAACCCTTGCGGCGATTTCTCCGCTGGTACAAAGCATGCTCGCAGATATCCCTGCGGATACCCTGGTTATGCTTAAAACGACTTTGGCCGATTTGCGCCAGAAAATGGACGATACACGAGACTAAACTTAGGCTTGGCTATTGCTATGATGATTACAGGTCAAACAAAAGCCGATCAGGGTTTTCCAGACACTCCTTGACCCGCACCAAAAATGTGACTGCACCTTTGCCATCAACTACCCGGTGGTCATAAGAAAGGGCAATATACATCATTGGACGAATAACTATTTCATCATTTACGACTATCGCACGTTTTTGAATGCTGTGCATGCCCAGGATTCCACTTTGCGGCGCATTCAAGATAGGAGTTGACAGCAATGAGCCATACACCCCGCCGTTTGAGATGGTAAAGGTAGCCCCACTCATATCGGCCATGGTCAGTTTTCCGTCTCTGGCCCTGGCTCCCATATTGGCTATGGCCTGTTCAATCTGACCCATGGACATGGTATCGCAATCAGAAATAACCGGAACCACTAGGCCGCGATCCGTACCAACAGCAACACCAATGTCATAATGGTTTTTGAAAATCAAAGTATCACCGTCAATTTCGGCATTTACTTCGGGAATGTCTTTTAATGCCTGCACACAGGCTTTTACAAAAAACGACATAAAGCCCAGCTTGATACCATGTTTTTTCACAAACAAATCCTGATATTTCTTGCGCGCAGCCATGATCGCGCTCATATCCACCTCGTTAAAAGTGGTAAGGATTGCCGCCGTGTTCTGAGCTTCTTTTAGACGCCGGGCAATAGTCTGACGCAAGCGGGACATTTTCACCCGTTCTTGACGTGGGCCAGTATCACGCGCAGCAGCCGGGGATTTTATCGCCTCAAGTGCATCACCCTTGGTAATACGACCCCCCTTGCCGGTGCCGGCAACAGATTCCGCATCGGTGCCACTTTGTTTTAATATCCTCGCGGCAGAAGGCATGGTTTTTACTTCTGATGCCGGGGTGGTTTCTTCTTTTGCCGGCGCAGGCACAGGCTTTTCACTATCCGCAGGGGCTTTTACCGCGCCGGAGCCAGCCTCCAAAGTTCCAAGTATGGCACCGATTTCAACCTCTGCCCCCTCTTCGGCGACAATTTTTGTCAATACTCCGTCCGAAGGAGCAGCCACTTCGATTGAAACCTTGTCGGTTTCCAACTCGACCAGCATTTGATCCTTAGATACTGCATCGCCTTCGGCAACGGCCCAATTGGCAACAATGGCCTCGGTAACGGATTCGCCCAATACAGGTACAACAATTTCAGTCATTTTTGTGATCCTTCTGCAAATGCACGATCTAAAAAGCTTTTAAGTTCAGCCAGATGGAATTTCATGGCCCCGGTAGCAGTAGAGGCCGAAGCCTTTCGACCCACATAAGTGGGCCGTTGATATTTGGCTCCGATAATTTTTAGCACCCATTCAATAGATGGCTCAATAAATGACCATGCCCCCATGTTTTTGGGCTCTTCCTGACACCAGAAAACTTCTGCTGATTTGAAACGGGATAATTCGGTGCGCAAGGATTTTGCCGGAACCGGATAAAGCTGTTCCAGACGCAATAAATATACATCATCAATGCCGCGTTCTTCGCGTGATTGAAATAAATCATAATAAACCTTGCCAGTGCAGATTATTACTCTGCGAATATCCTTATCAGCTTTTAAGGTTATTTTTCCGCGTCTTTCCGGTATTTGTGCATCATCCCATAAAACCCGACGGAAACTGGATCTGGCGTTAAACTCAGACAGGTCAGACACACAGCGCTTGTGACGCAAAAGTGACTTTGGCGTCATCAATATCAAGGGCTTGCGGAAATTGCGGTGGATTTGCCGACGCAGAATATGAAAATAATTAGCTGGTGTCGTACAATTGGCAACTTGCATATTATCCTGCGCACAGGCCTGTAAATAACGCTCAAGCCGGGCTGAGGAATGCTCCGGCCCCTGCCCCTCATAGCCATGGGGCAATAACATCACCAATCCAGACATTCGCAGCCATTTTCGCTCCCCACTGGAAAGGAACTGATCCACAATCATTTGCGCACCATTGGCAAAATCACCAAATTGCGCTTCCCAAAGGGTAAGCGTATTGGGAGCGGCCAGCGAATATCCATATTCAAACCCAAGCACAGCTTCTTCGGATAACAGGGAATCAATTACTTCATAAGTCGCCTGATCATCGGAAATATGGTTCAAAAATGTATAACGCTTCTCGGTCTGCTGATCCACGATCCGGCTGTGCCGTTGTGAAAACGTACCGCGACCGCAATCCTGTCCGGACAAACGAACCGCGTGACCCTCATCGAGCAGGCTGGCGAAGGCCAGATGTTCGGCTGTGGCCCAATCCAGATTTTTTCCGGTTTCTACTGCCTTGCGTCGGGCTGCAATAACCCGCTTTAAGGTGCGGTGAATATCATAGCCTTCCGGCAATTCAGTCATAGCCCGGCCCAAACGCTTTAAGCGCTCAACAGATACACCTGTGCGGCCACGGCGGTCGCTGCCAGCACGCCCAAGGCCGGACCACGCACCGTCAAGCCAGTCGGCAGTATTGTGTTTTTGCTGTTTTCCCGCATCAAATTCAACTTCAAGAAATGCGGCAAATTCGGCGCGCATCTTGTCAATTTCTGCTTGGGTAAGCACGTTTTCAGCCAGCAAACGCTCGGTATAAATTTGCAAGGTTGTCGGTTGCTGCTTGATTTTGCGATACATTATCGGCTGTGTGAATGATGGATCATCGCCCTCATTGTGGCCATATCTGCGATAACAGAACATGTCTATGACAACATCAATGGCAAATTTCTGCCGAAACTCAATAGCCACTTTGGCCGCATGAACCACGGCTTCAGGATCATCACCATTGACGTGAAAAATCGGAGGCTGCACCGCCAGGGCAATATCCGTAGGATATGGCGAAGAACGAGAAAACTGCGGCGATGTGGTAAAACCGATCTGATTGTTGACGATAAAATGAATAGTGCCGCCAGTTCTATGGCCAACCAGTCCGGACATGGCAAAACATTCAGCGACAATTCCCTGCCCGGCAAAGGCAGCATCACCATGTAACAATAATGGCAGGATATGCGAACGATCCGTATATTCATCTTCAGGGGCCGAGGGCTCCTGCTTGGCCCTGACCTTGCCAAGCACAACCGGGTTTACCGCCTCAAGATGAGAAGGATTGGCAGTTAGGGATAAATGAACTGAATTACCATCAAACTCGCGGTCTGAACTGGCCCCCAAATGGTATTTTACATCACCAGAGGCATAATCATCCTCGCCCCATGTATGACCACCGGCAAATTCATTAAACACTTGCGCATATGGTTTGCCCATAACGGCTGTAAGCACATTCAAACGACCACGGTGCGGCATGCCCAGCACTACTTGCTCAACACCAAGCCCGCCACCGCGCTTGATTATCTGCTCCATTGCCGGGATCAGGGATTCTCCACCATCAAGGCCAAAGCGCTTGGTTCCGGGATAGCGTTTGTGCAAAAACTGCTCAAAGCTCTCCACCTCCATCAGCTTTCTCCAGATGGCCTTGCGCCCTTCGGGGGTAAAATGAATACCCTTCTTGTCACCTTCGATACGTTGTTGCAGCCAGGTTCTTTGCTCAGGATTGGAAATATGCATGAACTGCATGGCAAATTTGCCGCAATAAGTCATTTGCAAGAAAGAGACAATCTGCCGGATACTGGCTGTTTGCAGCCCCATAACCCCATCAATAAAAATCTCATGATCCA
>JALSYJ010000108.1 GCA_027071965.1 Robiginitomaculum sp.
ACCTTAGCTCGTCTGCTACCTGTTGCAGATCAAAGCCAGGGCCGGGGCGAATACCAAAATTAAGTCTGCAATCCGGAGCGCAAATATTGGGTTTAATACCGCCTTCAATATGACCGCAATTAAAACAAATGCCCGGCAAGGATCC
The DNA here is from genome assembly GCA_027071965.1 of Robiginitomaculum sp. Lineage (GTDB taxonomy): Bacteria > Pseudomonadota > Alphaproteobacteria > Caulobacterales > Maricaulaceae > Robiginitomaculum_B. Next base: position 146 of record JALSYJ010000108.1, read on the forward strand.
GCCTTTTTGCCGCTGCTTGTCCGCATACAAACTTGCCGCCGCTATCCATTTGCCGGCACGGTGTATCGCTGAAGCTTCCAGTGCGTCCCATTCTGATGAGTGCATGGAGGTTCCGGCAAATTCCAATTCATAGGCCCCCAAGCCCCTGTGACTGAAAATTGCTCTGGAACTGGTGGGCTCACAAACAATTACCTGCTTAAAGCCATGATCACTATTAGCAAAATCCTCCACGCAACGGCCTTTGCCGTTTTCCTCATCAGTGGTAAACAGCAGGGCAAAGTCATTGTCTTGTTGCTGAGCCGCAATAATTGCACAGGCCGCAGCTCCCTTAATATCACAGGCACCAAGGCCAAATACCCGCTCCTCAGTCCGATGCAGATAAAATGGTGAGTGGCTCCACCCTTCAGCACACGGCACCGTGTCCACATGCACATTGATCAGTGTCGATGGCTGTCCACGTTGCAGTAATATTTGCACACAGCCTTCGCCAAGATCGTTAACCCTAAGCACGCCGTCCTCAAAACCTTCCGCCAATGCGCCAATGATGGGATGGGTAGCATCCATATCCCTGGGCGGATTTCTGGTATCAATGGCAACTAATTTTTCCAGGCGATCTAGGATTGCTGGTAGAAACTCAGTCATGGGATTTTACCTTTCGCTCTGGTTCTGACCCATTGGTTTAAGGTTTTCAACGGCAAATATGTGTAAACCTTACACAAAAGGCGTGATTCTTGCTGTAGGCTGGTAATTAGTGTGCCGAACTGGATCAAGGATTCAGCAATTGCCCGGTCAGGGCATACGCTTTAGGATCATGATCTGTTAATTTGATTGAGTTTTGTTGCAAGAGATAAAGGTCAGTATGTCAGTAAATACCTTAAAAAACAGCTTTGCTCCTGTGCAAAAAGTATCTGTGCAGCAGATAAATCTTTACTCTCAAATACAAATGGGCGTGATTGGTTTAAGAGCTTAGAACATCAATTACAGGCTCCTGCCCTGCCGGGCAGAGTTGTGGGGGGGGACTTTGGCTAAATTATATTTCAGTTATGCGGCAATGAATGCCGGGAAATCGACAGTCCTGCTGCAGGCGTCTTACAATTATCGCGAGCGCGGTATGAATACCCTTATCCTTAGCGCGGCCTTGGATACACGTGCAGGAAGCGGCAAAGTTGCCTCGCGCATCGGCATTGAAGCACAAGCAAGCCCCTTTAGCAGTGATATGGATTTATTTGAATTTGTCAGCAAACACCATGAGCAGGATAAATTGCAATGTGTGTTGATTGATGAAGCCCAATTCCTGCAAGAACAACAGGTGTGGCAATTGGCCAAAGTCGCTGATCAACTGGGAATTCCTGTATTGTGTTACGGGCTGCGCACAGATTTTCAGGGAAATTTGTTTTCAGGAAGTGCTGCCCTGCTGGCTATTGCCGACAATTTGCGAGAAATACGCACAATCTGCTGGTGCGGCTCCAAAGCCACAATGGTGTTGCGGGTAGATGCCGATGGCACCGTCATAGAACATGGCGAGCAAGTGGAAATCGGAGGCAATGAGCGCTATGTTTCACTATGCCGTCATCATTGGTCACAACGAGAAACCGGGTTATAAAAATGAGAAGATTACTGCGTTTCATATTCATTTGCGCCCTGGCTGGGGCGATGACAGCATTGGCTGTTGGGTCAGCAAAAGCCGATTGCATGACAGAGCGTCTTATTGGCATTGGCAAGGCTGATGCTCTGGACAAGGCGATGCGCCTTTATGATAATAAGGCAAAAGCTTATAATCAGAATATCAAACAGGCCGATAACGCCTTTGCCAGCGGCAAGGATCTGGAGAATATCTGGCCACAAGTGTTAACAGCCCGTGACCAACTGATAAAGGCCGCAGAACAGGCCAGCCTGACCCTTGATGATATGAACAGCTTTAGCAGGGAATATCTATCCTCAGGCTGTTTTGATGCTGACCCGGACAAAATTGAACAGGAATACAAACAAACCAGCGCCACCATTAAAACCGGCATGCAAACTCTGGCAAAAGTACCTGATAGCTGGCAGGATCGTTATAATCGCAGCAAAATATGCAATGCCTTAAATGAACGCGAACAGCAGGGACAAAAAAGAGGCCGGGAATGGGCGGATAAATATGATGGTTTAATAGAAATTTATGATGAGGCACGAAAAACCACGTCCGCCCTTAATCCAACTGATCCGGGCTATGCCGAAGCCAGAAAAAATCTGATTGGCGCAAGAAATAACGCATTTCCTGGAGTGGCAGGATACCCGCAAATTCTGGCCGACATGTTTGATATAACCATTATGAAACAAAACGCAGGCTGTATTTCGCTTACACCGGCACAGCTAAAGTCATATACTGATCGCCAGTCAATTGTAAAAACCGAAATAGAAACTAAATCACAGCAAATGCAAAGTCTTGAACAAGACTTTCCAGTTGCAAGCCGTCAGCCAAAGGCACAAGAGCCAGCCAGTTACACACCCCGACCACAAACAGAAACAAAACAAGCGACTGTAACTCAACAAGCAGAAACACCGACAATCCGCCTTAGAGCCTCCCCGGATGATAATGCTGATGACAATAATGCCGTTTATGTATCGCCTTCACGGCCTGCTGCCAGTTCTGCCAGCATCACCCCCATAACCACAGAAATATCAATTCGCAATCGAAGCGGAGATATTTTATGCTTGTTTGATAGCAATTCTGCCCAAACTGCCTGTGATTTTATGGCAGGAGAAGTGCGCAAGATAACCGCAACAAAAATTATTGCCTTTGGCGGGGGTTATTGGTCGGCAAATGGCCAATACATGCAGATGAAAACCTGCCGTATTTTAACACCCAAGCCACAGGAACAGGCGATTATGTCAGGTATAGACCCTGATTGCTCGCCAGCCTCCTTATAAGACTTCAACCTGCATTAGCGCAAACTTTAGCCCTAGCCTGTGCATATTCCTCACGCAGGCGCAAAATGCAATCGGCTACTGGAACCACTTGTTTTACGGCACCAATACCCTGTCCACAGCCCCAGATATCTTTCCACGCCTTGGCATCACTATCGCCGCCGGAACCAAAATTCATTGCGTCCGGCCCACTATCTGCGAGCCTGGAAGGATCAAGTCCGGCCTTAACAATTGATGGCGCCAGATAATTGCCGTGAATTCCTGTAAACAGGTTTGAATTTACAATATCCGCAGCTTCACAATCTACCACCATCTGCTTGTAATCATCCACCGCCCTGGCTTCTTCGGTGGCAATAAACATGGAGCCGGCATAGGCCAGATCAGCCCCCATCACCTGTGCCGCCAGAATTGATCGGCCCGTGGCAATACTTCCCGACAATAATAACGGGCCGTCAAACCAGTTGCGAATATCCTGCAATAATGCAAATGGAGAAACTGGCCCGGCATGGCCGCCAGCACCCGCCGCCACTGCAATTAAACCATCAGCGCCTTTTTCTATGGCTTTGTGGGCAAAGCGATTATTGATTATGTCATGTAAAACAATTCCACCATAAGAATGAGCCGCCTTGAACACTTCTTCGCGCGCACCCAAAGAGGTAATCATAATCGGGACTTTGTGCTTTACGCAAAGCTCCACATCCTGTTCAAGACGGGCATTTGAGCGATGAACAATTTGATTAACTGCAAATGGTGCAGAAGGATTATCAGGATTTGCCTGATCCCATGCGGATAATTCCTCGCGGATTTGGTATAACCACTCGTCAAGCTGTTCAATAGGTCTGGCATTCAAGGAGGGAAACGAGCCGACAATTCCAGCCTTGCACTGGGCTATTACCAACTCCGGTCCCGATAAAATAAACATCGGCGCCCCAACCA
>JALSYJ010000109.1 GCA_027071965.1 Robiginitomaculum sp.
CAATCTGTTCAAGATGAAAGCTTATATTGGCCAAAGCCAGCCCAATTACTATCGAAACAACTTTTAAGTTACGCCAGTTTTTACCACTTATGATCTCCCGTAGTAAAACAAGAGATAGAGTAATTAAAAACAGCGCATCAATGCTTGCGGACAGCTCAACTCCCAAAGCTGGAATTGACATCATGGCAATGCGCCCGATCGCCCATAAGCCAAATAGAAGGAATAATGACATTCCTCTTACCGGCAACCGCCCGGTCCAGTTTGGAGTTGCGGTGAGCAAGAACCCACTAATTGCCGCTGAAGTAAACCCGAATAGCATTTCATGAATATGCCAGCTCGTGGTTATGGTCATTCCCAAAACCGGTTTTCCAAGCCAACTGCCAATCCACAGGATAATCGCAAGAATCGCCCATAAAGCCGCACCTAAAAAGAACGGTCGAAACCCTTTGGAAAAGAAAGTTGAGCCGAAAAAGCGATGATGATGGCGTATATCTTGTTCCAATTCTGATTTTATTGAGTTTGTTTTGGGCACAGCTTCATCTCCATTTTGGCAGATGTTTTACGCAAAATCGTTTGTCTGTATGCAGAATACAGTAATTAGCGCAAATGTTTGATGCATGAAATCAGGCTAAAAGGCACTTGTCTGCATAAAAAGACAAAATAGTGTTTTTTGCGCTCTTGACCGAATGTAAAACCGGGACTAGGTTCCGCATCCGCTTCAAAGGCTGGCCGTGACTGTTTTGTCAAACGCTGTCCGAAGCATCAGAAATTGGGGGGCAACCCCGACTTAATACCGCTAGTCATTGGGGCTTAGCGGACTTAGTTTTGCCGTATGCAATTTTTTGCGTACGGTCAGGTTTTTTTTGCGGAGTTTTTTTCCGCGTTATTTAGAGGTTCGAGGCCGTTTATGCCAACAATCAACCAGCTCATCCGGAAGCCCCGGAAACCGAAAGCAAAGCGCAATACTGTTCCTGCGTTGATGGCTTGTCCACAGCGTCGTGGTGTTTGCACGCGCGTTTATACGACCACACCAAAGAAGCCTAACTCCGCGCTTCGCAAGGTGGCCAAAGTGCGTTTGACATCTGGCCATGAGGTAGTGAGCTATATTCCCGGCGAAGGTCATAATCTACAAGAGCACTCAGTGGTGCTTATTCGTGGTGGCCGGGTTAAGGATTTGCCTGGTGTTCGATATCATATATTGCGCGGCGTTTTGGATACCCAGGGCGTTAAAGACCGCAAGCAGCGCCGTTCGAAATATGGCGCCAAGCGTCCAAAATAAGAGGGTAGAAAAATGTCACGTCGTCACCGCGCAGAAAAACGAGATGTTCACCCTGATCCAAAGTTCGGGGATGTGATTCTCACTCGTTTCATGAATTACGTCATGAAGGATGGAAAAAAATCATTAGCAGAAAATATCGTGTATGGCGCTCTGGAGATTGTCGAGGAAAAGACCAGAAGAGAGCCGTTGCCGCTATTTCATGAGGCCTTGGAAAATGTGATGCCTACTGTCGAGGTGCGTTCGCGCCGGGTTGGTGGCGCTACTTATCAGGTGCCGGTTGAGGTGCGTGCCGAGCGACGTAAGGCTTTGGCCATTCGCTGGCTGGTGGGTGCTGCGCGCAAGCGCAATGAGCATACCATGCGTGAGCGCCTTGCCGGTGAATTGCTTGATGCATCAAGTAACCGTGGTTCTGCAGTTAAAAAGCGTGAAGATACTCACAAGATGGCTGAGGCCAATCGTGCGTTCTCACATTATCGCTGGTAAAATAAAAAGAAATTAGAGCAAGCTGATGGCCCGTACCCACAAGATCGAAGACTACCGCAATTTTGGCATTATGGCCCATATTGATGCGGGAAAAACCACTGCCACTGAGCGTATTCTGTATTATACAGGCAAGTCGCACAAAATTGGTGAAGTGCATGATGGCGCGGCCACAATGGACTGGATGGAACAGGAGCAGGAGCGTGGTATTACCATTACCTCTGCTGCTACTACTACATTCTGGCGCGAGAAACGTTTGAACATTATTGATACCCCGGGGCACGTTGATTTTACCATTGAGGTAGAGCGTTCCTTGCGGGTGCTTGATGGTGCGATTGCCTTGCTTGATGCCAATGCCGGTGTTGAGCCGCAAACTGAGACTGTGTGGCGTCAGGCCGACAAATACAGTGTTCCACGTATGGTTTTCGTCAACAAGATGGACAAGATTGGCGCTGATTTTTTCATGTGCTTTGAGATGATCGAAAAGCGTCTTGGAGCTAATGCGCTGCCGATTCAAATTCCAATCGGTGCTGAGACTGACTATGTGGGTCATATTGATCTGGTTGCCATGAAGTCAGTTATCTGGTCGGGCGAAGCGTTGGGTGCAGAGTTTACCGTTGGTGATATTCCTGAAGATCTGGCTGAGACGGCGGTGGAGTGGCGCGAAAAAATGATCGAAAAGATCGTTGAGATCGACGACGATGCCATGGAGAGCTATCTTGAAGGCAATGAGCCTGATGTCGAGACCTTGATGCGTCTAATTCGCAAGGGAACTATTGATAATTCCTTTGCGCCAGTTCTTTGTGGGACTGCCTTTAAGAACAAGGGTGTGCAGCCATTGCTTGATGCTGTTGTGGATTATTTGCCATCACCGGTCGATATTCCTGCAGTTAAGGGTATTGATCTTAAAACCGAAGAAGATATTACTCGTGAAGCCTCTGATGATGAGCCGCTTTCCCTGCTGGCGTTCAAGATCATGAATGACCCGTTTGTGGGCTCATTGACATTTGCCAGGGTCTATTCAGGGAAGTTGGAGGCTGGCTCCTCGGTGATCAATACGGTAAAAGAGAAAAAAGAGCGTATTGGCCGGATGTTGTTGATGCACTCCAATTCCCGTGAGGACATTAAGGAAGCCTATGCTGGTGATATTGTTGCGATTGCCGGGCTAAAGGATACTACAACCGGCGATACGTTGTGTGATCCGCTAAAGCCAGTGATCCTTGAGCGCATGGAATTTCCTGAGCCGGTGATTTCGATTGCTATTGAGCCTAAAACCAAGGGTGACCAGGAAAAGCTGGGTGTTGCCTTGCAACGGCTTGCTGCTGAGGATCCGTCATTTCGGGTTTCTTCTGACGAAGAAAGTGGGCAGACGATTATATCGGGCATGGGTGAATTGCATCTGGATATTCTTGTTGACCGCATGCGCCGAGAATTTGGTGTCGAGGCCAATATTGGTCAGCCTCAGGTTGCTTATCGCGAAACTCTGGGTGTTCAGGCTGATATTGATTACACCCATAAGAAACAATCGGGTGGTTCGGGTCAGTTTGCTCGTGTCAAGATTACCTTTGAGCCCCTGGAGCCTGGTGAGGGCATTCAGTTCGAGAGCAAGGTTGTTGGCGGTAATGTACCAAAGGAGTTTATTCCTGGTGTGCAAAAAGGCATTCAGCAGGTTGCTGAGACTGGAATTCTGGCCGGTTTTCCTTTGATTGATTTTAAGGCGACCCTGTATGATGGTGCCTATCATGACGTGGATAGCTCGGTTATGGCTTTTGAGATTGCTGGCCGCGCGGCACTTCGTGAAACCAAGAAGTATTGTGAACCAAAACTGCTTGAGCCTATTATGAAGGTCGAGGTGGTTACCCCTGAGGATTATACCGGCTCGGTAATTGGTGATCTGAATTCCCGTCGTGGACAAATTCAGGATCAGGAAGTTCGTGGAACCGCCAATGTTGTGAACGCTATGGTGCCTCTGGCCAATATGTTTGGCTATGTGAATAATTTGCGTTCAATGAGTCAGGGTCGTGCCCAGTACTCAATGGAATTTGATCATTATCAACCTGTGCCTAAGGTGGTAGCAGAGGAAGTAATTGCCAAGCACGCGGGCTAAGCGTCATCGGTGTTTTTTTTGGAGATTTGAAAAATGGCAAAAGAGAAGTTTGAGCGTAACAAGCCGCACGTTAATGTTGGGACGGTTGGTCACGTTGATCACGGCAAGACGACATTGA
>JALSYJ010000110.1 GCA_027071965.1 Robiginitomaculum sp.
CAGTAATGGAGGTATGCCCATCAAGCTTTAATTCAGTAACAGCGCCCTTACGATAAGAATCAATAAGAATCAGACGGCGAAGGGCGAAATAATCAGACTCCAACATATTTTAATCCAGATTTATTAGGAGTATACGCTCTATGTCAGTTCAACATCCTTCGTATCCCACACCCACCTATACTGAATCCCGGCCCTTTTTATCTCTGGTTTTCCTACATCAGGTACCATATTGGTATTAACTGCCTGTTCACGGCCTCTTTGTATTGAAATGGACCCAACAACCTGGACAAAATTTGGGGGCTATTTCACAGGTGAATTTCGTCATGCCACCCTCACAGATACTTTTTCATCACCGCCTCTTTGCGAGCAGATGCGGCCTCAATGACGGCACGAGCCTCAGCAATCTTTTTTTCCAAGGATTTAATTTTGGCGACAAGTTTCTGTTGCTCTTCCAATGAAAGTGCAGGAACTTCAAATTCTCTATAGAAAGATGCTGGAACTCTGCGATGACCGCTGGAGCCGGTCATGACTTTCTCCGCAGCCAACCTCACCGATTTGCGATTCAGCAGCGCAAAAAGATATTCAGGTAGGAAGTTTCGGGCGTTGGCGCGGATAACATGAAATTCACTGCTACCCATGCCGAGTCCATTTGTCAGTCCCTTGGCAAGTGCGCATTTACCGTTTTCCATGCAGGGGGTGATCTTGGCAATGATAATGTCGTTTTCGGCAAAATAGGTGTAACTGCCTTTACGTAGATTACCCAAGGGGCGGTCTTCGGATTTTATAATTTGACCATCATTTGAAACAGATGCCATGTCAATAAAAGACACGAGTGTGGAGTCGTCGACATCTCTGATCTCCCTTTTGGATGGATTTATGGTTGCTACCTCGTGGGAACCCAATTTTTTCATGACCATTGCATTACCCACTATTTCAGAGATAAGTTCCTCAATAGCTTCCCGAGCATTTTTGATTTCTGATTTGACGTTTTCAACCTGCTGATCAATCGCTTTGCATTCCTTTACTATACTTTCCTGAATGTTTTTTGGTGGAAGGGGTATTTTTACTTCTTCACACAAGATCTTTCTGTTCAAACTTTTTTTTTTTTTTTTTATTCCCTTTACATTAAGGTTTATGAATCCGGAATTAAAAATTTGAAATAGGTAATCATTAAGGACTTTATCGTCTTTTGGTATTAATCCAGCAATGGCTTCGTTGGTGTAAAGATCACATCCAGCAATCGCCGTCTTGCCTATCGATAATTTGAAGCTTAACAAAGTAGTCCCTTTCGGAATCAGTTTTACATTTGACTCTCTGACGGCTTCATCTGTGATTTTTTCCTTTGTGTCAGTTATTACGTTTCCATCCATCTCGCTGATAGAAACCCACGGATTTTTACCTGTAAAATATTCTTGTTTTTTTCGTGACGGGGTTCCTCCAATTAATACATTGACAATGTCTCCTAACTTGACCAACGGCCATTTGGATGAAATGGCGATGCTTGGACTTGGGCTGAGGCTAAGCGTTTTATCAAAAACATCTCCCGAAAAATCCAACATATCCACCAGTCGAGCAGTCTTGGCCACATCGCTCAATTCATCTGGAATCGTCCCAAGCTTTCCCTCGAAATTCGCGGCAATGTGACTGTTCAGCTTGGACGGGTTGTTGCGATTAAAGCGCATTGGGTTGGCGTCATCCGGGCCATCGTACAGGGGTGTGATATGTTTTCCGTTCTCATCTTTGAACAGTTTGATTCCCTCGCTTCCTTTGGCGCTGGACCACTCATAGCCGAGAAACTGCTTGATCTCTTTAGTTTTAGACGGACTGCGGATGATCAACACCGGGTTGGTCTGGCTTGATGCGAGACAGAAGTGGTAGAGCTTGTCACGCTCAATGGTCTGCACATATGCCAGGTAATGTTTGGCGGTCTCAGATCTCTGATCAGCCTTGCTGAGGGCCTGAAATCTCTTCGTTTTCTCGAGATTTTTCCACTCGGAGCTTTTTTTAAAGGCATCATGGTAGGGCTGGAAATGTGCCTGCTGCTTCCAGCTTCCCTCCACCTCTCCGCGTAGCAGACTTTGGTAGTCGGCCAAGGGCACATTGATATGGGCGCAATACTGCTCGATCAGGTGGGCGTCTTTGTAGATCGCCTGCTTGCGCTGACTTGCCGCACAGCCTTTGAACCACTCCTCCACCCGTTCGCGGTAGTGCTCAGCGGTATCTGGCTGTGTTGGCTTGCGGCGCAGGAACAGGGTAACGGTGTTGGTGCCGGTCTTGCCGAAGGTGCCGCTGCCAAATTCGGCAATGGCAACGATATCGAAATATTGCAACAGTATCTCGCGGGCACGGATGTAAGTGGAGACACCATTGGAAAGGATTGACGCAGGCAAAATAATGGCCGCCACACCGCCACTTTTGAGTAACTGCTTGGCCCGTTCGATAAAAAAGGTTTCGATGCTATTGGCTGTCTCAACGTCGTTGATAGTATCGGTGAGCGTATAAGCCTTGCGTTCCTCTTCGGGGAGCGTGTCCAGAAAGCCGCGCACGCTGTACGGTGGATTGGCAACAAGCAGGTCGAAATGGCCATCACGGATGTCGGGAAAAGCCTCGTGTCTTTTCACCAGACCATCACCGTAGCAGATTTGTATACCCTGATAGCCGTACATAAAGGCAGAGACCTTGGCGACCTTGGAGAGCCGGTACTCTTTTTCAATACCGACTATCGACTTATGGTATTCCGCCGGGTTGGCCTGGGATTTGTGCTGATCCAACAGTGGTTGCAGCTGCAAGGCCAGCTCGGTGAGAAAGTGACCTGCGCCGCAGGCATAGTCGATGGCCATAGGCGGCGTGTGTTTGTCACGCACCAGACTTTCCAGCGGTAGACTCATCAGGATAAAGCGGCAGATGGGCATGGGGGTGAAGAATTGCCCCTCGCTCTGCTTGATGCCTTGGTCGAGGAAGCCCTCGAACATGTCACCCAGAAACTGGTTGTGGCCACCCGGATTGGTCAGACGGATGTCCTGCCACATCTGAAGGACCTTCAACAACACCTCAGCGTTCTGGTAAAAGAGCCGCTCATTGTGGACATCGATAAAGGAAAAGTCGTTATTGGTGAAAAACTTCTGCTGTATGAACAGGTTCCACACCGCTCTCTGGGTGGCATCCGGATTCCGGCGAATGAAGCGCAAGGCTTTATTGACGTCGTTCTGGCTGATATAGGTGATGTCCTCACCGAGAAATTTCGCCATGCCTTGCTGATAAAGCTGCTGCAAGCGGTCCATCAGGTCAAAATGGCTGTCGTAGGCCACGCCCTTCCAGTAAAACTTGAGATCATTGGGGTTCTCGATCTCATCCACGATTTTGCACAAGAAAAGATTCACCAGTTTGTCAAAGGCATTTTCACGATTTGACACATTATGCTGGCGCAGGATGGTGGCGAACTCGTGGTACTTCTTCTGCTGCTGTGAGTCGGAAATCAAGTTCAGGTCGTCCAGCGTATACTTATCCTTGCCAATCCGGTAGGGCTGGATTTCTTTCTCGAAAATACCTTTGGTGGTGAAATCGAGCTTGTAGGTATCGCGCCAAACCTCAAAGCGCTCCTTGACATTGGTAGCGTCGCGGAAAGATTTGAAATGTGGGTTGGCGACCAAGTACTGTTCATTATCTCGATGAGCGATAATATGATTCCGGTAGGTCAGCTCTCCATTCTCAAAATCAGAGGTAGAGAGACAGAGAAATTGAACTTCACTGATCTGCTGAGCGTAGCTAAATAGCTGGTCCCCATCTTGAAGAGTTTTATTCCAGGCCTTTTTAAACTCGGTTCCGGCAGTTTTGCACTCGATGATGAGCAGCGGCTTACCGAAATTATCTTTAACCAGAATGTCAGCACGGCCACCGCTCGATCCACGCCCTAGCTTCCATTTTGGCTCCAGTTCGATGTGCTCCGGTTTGTAGCCCTTTTCCAGCAGG
>JALSYJ010000111.1 GCA_027071965.1 Robiginitomaculum sp.
TTTCTAATAACCAGAAGCGCTGATCTGGGACTTTATATTGCGATATTTATTCTCATCGCAAATACCGGCAGCAGCAATATAGCGCAAACCCTTGATGGCTCCACCTCCATGCTTGTCGGGATTTTATTGTTAATTGCAGCCATGGGCAAATCTGCACAAACCCCTATGCACGACTGGTTGCAACGAGCCATGGCGGGGCCTACGCCGGTCTCTGCTTTGCTGCATTCTGCCACCTTGGTTGCAGCCGGCGCTATTTTGTTGATTAAAACTGCGCCGATACTGCCCGAAGAAAGCTTGCTTATCATTGGAATAATTGGTGGCATTACCACTATTGTCACCGGCCTTATTGCACTTGGTGAGACCGATCTAAAACGCATGCTGGCTGCTTCGACCTCCAGTCAATACGGCTTGATGCTAATTGCTATAGGCGCTGGTGTACCGCTGGCCGCTCTATTGCATTTGCTGGCTCATGCTTTCATGAAAAGTTCCCTGTTTTTAGGTGCAGGTGTTTTTCAACACAGCCGAAAAAGCACCTTGTTTGACAAGTTACGAGGTGCAGGCCGCGACCACCCAAAGATTTTCATTGGATTTGCACTGGCTGCACTGGCGCTGGCGGGGATACCGCCCCTTAGCGGCTTTTTTTCCAAAGATACGATCATTGCCGCTTCTTTTGCTTCGTCAAATGCCGCCTTGCTTGTACCATTTGCATTGGGCGGCACAGTTTTAACCGGAGCTTATATGGCAAGGGCTATCCGGATTTTGCTAAAAGGTGAGCGCCTTGCCCAGCCATTGGCAGGCCTGCACTTTATGGGTTCCGGATTAAGCGTATTGGTGATTTTTGCTGTTGCTCTTGGTTTCATGTTTCCCCAGATCGCCAAATTGCTGGACGAACACTTGCCAGAAAATTCTGTTGCCATAGCATTTGGTCTGGCCGCAGCATTTTCAGGACTGGCCCTTGGCTGGCTGGTTCCTGCCCGTCGCTTATTGGGCCCGGTATTGCCCTGGGCGCAAAATGGTTTTTCAATTGCTGGCGGATTTGATGCCTGGTTTGTGCAGCCTGCCGTTTTTATTGCTCGTCAATGCGACCATTTTGAGCAAATTTTATACAAGGCAATACTTAGCATAGGACAAACCGGTCTATATCTTGGCCGTGCCGCCCGTTTTGGTGATGAACGGGCAATTGATGAAGCTATTTTCGCATTTGTTCGCAACACAATCCGGATGGGAGAGCGCGCCAGATCGTTGCAAAGCGGCCTGATCCATAAGGAAATGGCGCTGGCAATTATTGGAATTGCGATGATCCTTGCGGCACTTTTTTTATATATATTCACGAATTGAATTAGGAGAACCTCTGTGCTTCCCATTGTTTCAATTACTATATTCCTCCCACTTGTCGGGGCTTTGGCGGTTATGACCATGCATAAGCTGCCAAGCCGGGGGGTACATGCAATCGGCATTGGCATTAGCGGCCTAACCCTGGTTGGCACTATTTTCATGTGGATGCGCGGTGTTGAGACTTCTGGCTTTTCGCAAGTAGAGCAGATTAACTGGATGCCCAGTATTGGTGCTGCCTATCGGGTTGGGGTTGATGGCATTTCCCTGCCTTTGGTGTTGCTAACGTCATTATTGTTTTTTCTTACCTTTATTTTTTCATCCAAAGTCAAAGATCGCCCGCATGCTTTTGTTGTGCTTATGCTAATGCTGGAAACAGCGGCTTTGGGTACATTTACCGCACTGGACGCAATCCTGTTCTATGTGTTCTTTGAAATATCTCTGGTCTCAATGTATTTTATGATTGCCGGTTGGGGCCATGAAGACCGGCAACGGGCAGCCTTAATGTTTTTCATTTACACATTGCTGGGCAGCTTGCCCTTATTATTGGCAATATTGGGGCTTTATCTGGGCAGCGACCCCAATACATTTGATATGCGCCAATGGATTGAAAACCCGCCGCTGTCCGGCATGGCAGCCATGCTGGCCCTGATTGCAATGTTATTTACCTTTGCCGTCAAGATCCCGGTATTTCCAGTACATACATGGTTGCCTGCCGCCCATGTTCAGGCCCCGGCTGCTGGCAGTGTTATTCTGGCCGGAGTAATGCTGAAATTCGGAACCTATGGTCTGGTAAGGTTTTCCTTGCAAATGACCCCGGATGCATTTCGAGAAGCCGGGCAAATAGTTCTGGCCTTTGGAGTAGTCGCAGCTCTTTACGGGGCTTTTGCAGCATTGGCGCAAAGAGATATTAAACGACTGATCGCCTACACCTCGGTCAACCATATGGGCTATGTGGTCATCGGAGTTGCAATTGCCGCCCTGGCAACAGACCCAGCCATTCGAGCAACTGCGCTGGATGGGTCTGTTTTACAAATGGTCTCTCATGGTCTGGTTACTGGAGCCCTGTTCTTTATGGTTGGCATGTTGCAAGAGCGAACCAGAACCCGCGATATGGAACAGTTAGGCGGGCTGTTAGCTGTAACGCCCGTTCTTGGCTGGTCCTTCATTCTGGCAGCTTTTGCCTCACTGGGCCTACCAGGATTGGCTCATTTTCCAGCAGAATTTCAGATATTTCTAGCCACTCTTCGTGTGGAACCTTGGGCAATAATTGCCATTTTGGGAATTGTTATTACTGCTGGTCTGTATTTATTGGCAATTGCCAAGGTATTTTTGGGTGAAACAAGTGAAAAATGGGCGCAGATGAAAGATCTTGAATTACGTGAAGTGCTTACCCTTGCCCCCTTGCTATTTCTTATTGTTGCGGTTGGCGTTGCCCCGTTCTGGATATTGGACATGATACATAAAACCACGGTGGCATTGCAGTTCTGATGAAAACCGACCTGATCCTTCTCCTGCCTGAGATTACCGTGGCTATTGGGGTTGTTTTTGCCCTGATTGCAGAAATGTTTCGCGCCTCACGCACCGCTTTTTGGATTACCTTGACTGCACTTGCTGTGGCCACAGGGCTAACCATACCCATGCTGGGGCTTGATACATTTGTTTTTGAGGGCACTTACCGGATTGATACTTTAAGTATCTGGGCCAAATTGATTTTACTGCCTGCAACCGTCCTGTCAATTTTTCTGGCACGTTCGGAGCTAAGCGGCACTGATCGTGAAGGCGCTGTCTATATCCTGATGTCTCTGGTTACGCTGGCAGCTATCTTTTTATCCGGTGTTGGAGATACCATGCTTCTTGTATTGGGGGTGCTTCTGGCCGGATTGGCTTCGTTCGCACTCGTAGCCTATCCCCGCAATGATGCTGCAACAGAAGCGGCAATGAAGTTTTTTGTATTTGCATCAGTTACTGGCGCAATCATGGTATTTGGGCTTAGCTACTGGTTTGCAGGAACCGGATCAACCTTGCTTGATGATCTGCCATTGCTGGGCGACAAGCCAATACTGGCCATTTTGGGGCTGTTATCGGTTTTGGTCGGACTTGGGTATAAAGCTGCACTGGCTCCTTTTCATTTCTGGGCACCTGATGCTTATGATGGGGCACCAGTCAGTGTCGCAGCCTATATGTCAGTGGTGCCAAAAACCGGAGCTATTTTCGCGCTGGCACAAGTGATAAGCACCCTACCCGTTTCTTCAGGATGGCCAATGGCGGTTTCAATTCTGGCTGTTCTAAGCATGACCTATGGGTATCTTGCAGCTCTGGTGCAAAACAATATAGTTCGCCTGCTTGCCTATTCCTCAATTGCCCAGGCAGGATATTTCCTATTGGCCATTGTGGCTATTGGCACCAGCGACTTATCCCTAACGGCATTAGTCATTTTTGCGGCCGCCTATGCTGCAATGAATTTGGGAGCTTTTGCTGTCATAATGCGAGTAGGACGGAATTTGCATGAGCTGATCGCTATGGGCCGTCGCCATGTAATGCTTGGCGTAGCAATGGTGATTTTCCTGCTGTCTTTAACTGGAATTCCTCCATTAGCAGGATTTGTCGGTAAA
>JALSYJ010000112.1 GCA_027071965.1 Robiginitomaculum sp.
TTGAGGCCGGGTGTCCGTGGGTGATTCCCGGTGCACACCGCTTTGGAACTTACTTGCACATTCAACAGCCATACGGGCTGGAAATAGATGATGTGCGTAGCATGATTAAACAATATGGTGAAGTGCCTGCTCCGGTTTCGGCTGGAGACATGGTGATCTTTTCTTCGCTGACCCCGCACAAAACCGGCCCCAATCTTGGCGATAGTATCCGCAAAGCCCTGATCATTCAGTTTGCTCATGGTGGTGCTGTGCGTATTGAGGAAGATAGTGAGATTTTATTGAATGATCCGGTGTTAAACCCGCTGCTTTCTTCGAGGATTGTTGAGGAGTGAAGATTATTTGTGGCTATTGCCTGGGTAGCATGCTACCATTGACATCAATTGTATCGAGCGGAGGCTGATGTGAAGTTGCTATTGGGTGCGGCTGTTTTAGGCGGAGCAATTGTTGCGGGCGGTTTTTTGTGGGCAAGCTTTGCCAAAGGTAAGTCGGTTTCTGCTACAGGGTCGGCTCATGATTTTAGTTTTGAGAGTATTGATGGTGAGCCACTGCCCCTGGTGCAATATGCGGGCAAGGCAATATTGTTGGTGAACACGGCCTCGAAATGTGGATTTACTCCGCAATATGAAGGCTTGCAAACCCTGTGGGAAACCTATGGCGAGCAGGGACTGGTGGTATTGGGTGCACCAAGTAATGATTTTGGTCAGCAGGAGCCTGGCAGCGAAGCGCAAATAAAGGAGTTTTGTGAGGTTAATTTTAGTATCAACTTCCCAATGACTGCTAAAATAACCACCAAGGGTGAAAATGCTCATCCGTTTTACCGCTGGGTGCGTGCCGAGACCGGCAGCGCTCCCAAATGGAATTTTTACAAATACCTGATCGGGCCTGATGGAAAGCTGATTGCCGCTTTTCCATCGGCTGTAAAACCAATGTCCAAAGAGCTAACCAAAGCTATTGAGGACATCTTGCCTAGATGATTTGCGGTTCAAAACACCTGAAATTTGCCCTCTAATTTTTTAACATGCCTCAATAAAAATTGAGCAATTGTCTGGCGCCGGTGTCCACATAGCGGCGTGAGCGATCATCCCAGCAAACAGTGGCTTGCACTATGGCTCGGCGCCCTTCGAACCAGTCACGTTTACTTTCTATGCGGCAAGAGTTTATCTCATATCCGCCATAGCTACCATTTGTCAGCCTGCTATAGGGTGAAAATGTGTGATTGTTTGAATATGGGTCTTGCCAGTTAACTGCATAGTATTCGTGCGAAGGATCACTGCAAAATACGTTGGAATGTCCAATATGACCGTAACCGGTGCGGTATCTTGTTTGGGTGCGATAACCCCAAACGGTATCTCCATACCACCACGGATACAGGCTGTAACTGGAGCGGTAATGATGTCCGCCAAGCAAGGAGTAATAACCATGGTCACGGAAATTGCGGCCATAGCCTAGCCCGTAGCCATAGCCACCATGACCAAGTCCGTATCCGGTGCCAATGTTAATAGAAAATCTGGTGCGTGAGTGATCCCGGCCATATCTGCGATGGTCGCGTCCCGTTCCATATCTGCGATGGTCGCGTCCCGTTCCATATCTACGATGGTCGCGGCCACTGCCGTGTTGCCGGTTTCTGTTTCTTGAATTGTCATTGGTGTGGGGGCGGGTGCCGCCCAGCAACATATTAGCGCCACCTCTGGTATCGGCCATTTGTGGCTGTCGATTATGGGGAATTTGTCGCCCCGAGGAATTGCGGGCATTTTGCGCTCTGCGATTGGCTTCACGACTGGCCGCAGCGCTGTCGCTGGTGGGAAAGGAGACATTTTCGCCACGGGTTTCAAACGGCTCTGATTTGCCGGTAACGGGTACCAGTAGCAATATTGATGTAACTGTTACCCCTGCAAATAGTGAAAGACGCATAACCAGCTCCTGTGACTTACCAATAATGCGTTAACCTTATCTGTTCCAATCTGAAGGCAAGATGAATGAATTTGCGAAGGAAGTTACGCTCATGGACAAATGTAACGTGGCTGTAGATATGGAACACCTGAATCAGTACACCAATGGTGATCTTGAACTGGAGCAGGAGATTTTTGGCCTGTTTCGTGAACAGATACAAATTTGGCTTAAAATGCTGAAAGTTGATGCAGATAACGAAGAATGGGCTGCTGCTGCACATTCCTTGAAGGGCAGCGCCCGTGGATTGGGGGCGCACAAGCTGGCCTCGGCCTGCGAAGCAGCAGAGGCTGTGGTGCTTTGCGGTGCGGCACAGCGGGGGGTTGCTGCTGCCAATGTCCGGCAGGAGGTAGACGGCGTTTTGGGTTTTATTGACCGGCGTGAATATGATCTTGGTATTCAGGGCTTGCGCAATTCGTCCCATGATTCGAACTCATAAGCGATGCATTGCTCAATCATGGTTCGCCATACTGGTTCGGCGATTTTTTCCGACAACCCTGCCTGTCTTGCTGCGAACAGGACTTTTCTGATTACATCTTCTACTCTTGCTTCATCGCGAACCACGGAGCGGCTATTTTTGATTCGGGCTGCCGCGTCCATATAATCCTGCCGTTCTTTGATAATTTGCACCAATACCCGGTCAATCCGGTCTATTTCATAACGAACCTGTGACATATCCGTACACTGGTCATGGGTGTGTTTTCTTGGGTCAGAAGAATAGCTTGTCATCGAATTTCCATCATAAATTTTGGCGAACCTATACAATCCAGCTTGCATGACAAGGGCCAAGCCCCTAATTCGGGGATTCAAAGATCACAGGATTTTACAATGAGCAAAAATATCTCGCCGGTTTCTGAGCCTCATGGTGGCAGTTATACAACCGATGTTGTTATTATTGGCGCCGGGCCGGTTGGTCTGTTTGCAGTGTTTGAGCTGGGTCTGCTTGATCTTAAATGTCACCTTGTTGATATACTGGATCGGCCTGGCGGTCAGTGCGCCGAGCTATATCCAGAAAAACCTATTTATGATATTCCGGGCATTCCAGTAGTCAGTGGTCAGGAATTGACCGACAATCTGCTACAGCAGATTAAACCGTTTGCAGCCAAATACTCTTTGGGCGAAATGGCTGTGGCCTTACAAAAGACAGACGATGATCTCTGGCAGGTGAAAACTGATATGGGAACCAGCATAACAGCCAAGGCAGTGGTTATTGCAGCCGGTGGCGGATCATTTCAGCCCAAAAAGCCGCCAATTCCTGATATTGATGCTTTTGAAGGCAGCTCTGTTTTTTATTCAGTGCGCCAGATGGAAAAATTCAAGGATAAAGACCTGTTGATTGCCGGTGGTGGCGATAGCGCTTTGGACTGGACTTTGGCTCTGCAGCCCATTGCAAAGTCCCTTACTCTTGTTCATCGCAGGCCGGATTTTCGCGCGGCCCCTGACAGCGTATCCAAGATAAGGGCTTTGGTCGATGCCGGTGATATGGAGATGATTGTTGGTCAGGTTAGCGCCTTACAGGGGAAGGACGGGCTGCTCGATCAGATAAAAATCAAAACCAAAACTGGTGAAGTCGTTCGTAAAATAGATTGTCTGCTACCGTTTTTTGGACTGACAATGAAATTGGGGCCGGTGGCAGAATTTGGTCTTAACCTGCATGAAAACCTGATTCCGGTGGACACAGAGAAGTTTGAAACCTCAACTCCTGGCATTTTTGCAATTGGCGATATAAATTTTTATCCTGGTAAGTTAAAACTGATACTTTCAGGCTTTCACGAAGCCGCCTTGATGTCACAGCAGGTGTTTCGCATTTGCCGCCCGGATGAGAAGCTGCGTTTTCAGTACACCACCGCCTCTACCGACTTGCAGAAGAAGCTGGGCGTGCGCTAAATAACAGGAGCAACACATGCAGTTTTTCACGCTTTACGGGTTCAGCCCATCTGGAAATTGCAACAAGGTGCAGTTTGTCGCTGATTATCTGAAGCTGGATTAC
>JALSYJ010000113.1 GCA_027071965.1 Robiginitomaculum sp.
TTCAGTAAATCCGGCAAAATACCATAACCAAGGCCAAGCATGCCAACATAAAGCACAATCGCAGCAACCATGACCCGATAGGCAAGACCCATGGCCTTGCCCTCAATGCCAAGGTCACGCTCGTCGGCTGCCGGTAGCTTCGATTTGGTAATGCTGACAATAGCACCGATCAATATACCACCAACAATGGCAATCGGAATAATGCTAACCACCAGCCCCACCCATTGTTTAGAACTTAGCAGGGTCTCGGCTGGAAGCCTAAATGCGTGCCAAAGATAATAAATGGTAATTCCGACCTCAAAAACCAGATGGCCCAGAATACTTCGTTCCCGATTTGATAGATCCATAACGGTTCTCCTAACTTTACCTTAGGTTAGTTATTTATTTCACTATGTCAAGTATTTTTCACATTAGGTTCGCTTTTCTATAGTAAGCGTGTCAAAGAACTTAAAGTCAGCGGGAAGTTCAAATCCCATCCAACCAAGGCTACTAATTCATGCCGTTATCATTGCAGGGACGGACTTACGGCGCGTAAGTGACGGTTAGAGCTGAGGGTCACTCATAGGGTCAGCGCTAAGGGTCAGCGCGATTTTTGCTGTCCCTTGAGTGATACTTGAGAGACACTGTAATCATACCCAAACAGCACTTCGTTATAATAAAATAACCCTTAAATGACCCTTGGTCATACTAACTGACCCTTGGACTGCGGGGATAAGTGATAATGATGCCCGCAGCCTTAAAACCCTTTATAATGTAAGAGTTGGGGCAAAGCCCCCGACAAATACGCTCTTTGACAGGTAAATATTTCTTTTCAAGCCCAACGAAACAAAGGGTTTTGCGCGTTTGCATTTTGCAAGCAATCCTGACAGACGGTCGTACAAATCGCCTTTGCATTTGCCTGTTATCCCGTGGGGAAATCAGGATAAGAGTTTTTATGAGCATTTCATTCCTAAAATAGAGAAGCGGTAGGAGGAATAAAAACTCCTCAAGCAGCGAAGCGGTAGGAGTAATAAAGAGTCCTCAAGTAGCCGCTCGGCGATAGGACATCAAAGACTCCTCAAGTAGCGAAGCGGTAGGAGAAACAAAGACTCCTCAAGTAGCCGCTAGGCGATAGGACATCAAAGAGTCCTCAAGTAGCCGCTAGGCGATAGGACATCAAAGAGTCCTCAAGTAGCCGCTAGGCGATAGGACATCAAAGAGTCCTCAAGTAGCCGCTAGGCGGTAGGAGAAACAGACTCCTCAAGTAGCGAAACAACAGCCGAATTATAAGGCAGACCAAAATGATGCGGGTCGAAAGACCAAACTTGAACCGCACCCAAGGGCGCGACTGCGCCCCGGCGATCGTTCGCCGCCCCATCGGAGGCGTTTCTTCACGCCGCGAGACAAAAGAAATGGTGCCGCAGGGGAGAGTTGAACTCCCGACCTCATCATTACCAATGATGCGCTCTACCCCTGAGCTACTGCGGCCAAGCCAACGCCCGATTCATGAAAGGCATTGTTTGAATAAGCCCGCGCATATAACCTGTCTTTCTCGGCTTGAAAAGGGTGTTGGCGCATTCAATTTTTCGTGGCACTCTCTGGCAATGGACAAGAAACCAAAACAACCGGCTTCAAATGAGAAAACCACTCGTGAACAGCGCTTGGCAAAAGCACTGCGTGATAATCTGCGTCGTCGCAAGGCCAGCAATAAAAAATCCACCTGAATTAAGGTTTTGCTGTCTTTGGCCATATTTTCGCCTTGTCAGCGCCAGATCACTGGCGTAGCGCTTCATCATGGATAGTATTTTGATCAAAGGTGGCAATTCCCTAACAGGAAATGTCCGCATCACCGGGGCCAAGAACTCGGCCCTAAAACTAATGGCTGCTGCCTTGTTAAGCGATGAAGCCGTTTACTTGAGTAATATGCCGGATTTGGCCGACACACGATTCTTGTCACATTTATTGCGCCATTTGGGTGCAGAAGTTCACAGCAATACTGAGACAGGATGCCTGCAAATTATGGCGGCCAATCTTGGTGAGCCGGAAGCGCCCTATGATCTGGTGCGCAAAATGCGCGCAACCTTTAATGTGCTGGGCCCGCTATTGGCCAGAAAAGGCCGTGCCCGGGTTTCCTTACCCGGAGGGTGCGCTATTGGAGCCAGACCGGTGGACCTGCACTTGCAAGCCTTACAGGCACTGGGCGCACAGATTAAACTCGATAAGGGTTATGCTATTGCCAAGGCTCCTGATGGCTTAACCGGTGCCAGTATCAACTTCCCGTTCGTTTCTGTCGGTGCCACTGAACATGCAATGCTGGCGGCGGTTTTGGCTCGTGGTGAAACCATTTTGAGCAATGCTGCCAAAGAGCCGGAAATCACCGATTTGGCCAATATGTTAAATGCAATGGGGGCAAGAATTGCAGGTGCCGGTCAAGACACCATCACTATTGCCGGCGTTGACAGCCTTCATGGCATTGATCACGAAGTGGTTTCAGACCGTATAGAGACAGGCACCTATGCAATGGCAGCAGCGGCATGTCCTGATAGTGATGTAACCATCAGCAATTGCCAGCCTGAACATCTTGAGGCCTTATGGGCGGCAATGCAAAGATCGGGCATAGAAGTAACCGTTGGCGCAAAACAGGTGCGCATCAAGCGCGGCACAGAACCATTAAAACCGGTTGATATTGAAACTGCGGCATGGCCGGGCTTTGCCACCGACTTACAGGCGCAATTCATGGCATTAATGACCCTTGCAGATGGCGCATCCATCATCAGGGAAACCATTTTTGAAAACCGGTTCATGCATGCGCCGGAATTGTCGCGTCTTGGTGCCGATATAACCGTTCATGGCCGCGAAGCAGTTGTGCGCGGTGTAAAGGAATTAACCGGCGCTCCGGTTATGGCAACAGATCTTCGCGCCTCGGTATCACTGGTCATAGCAGGATTGGCAGCAAGTGGCAGCACCAGTATTTCCCGCGTATATCATCTGGATCGCGGATTTCAGAATCTGGAGGCAAACCTAACAGCCCTGGGTGCCAATATCCGCCGGGTAAAAAACTGAACCGCACAATTTTCCGGATTGCCGCAAGGCGGTGGACTGGTTAGAGTTCTGCGCCAATTTATGATCACTGGATAACGAAATGCGGTTGCTGGCCCAAAATAATGAAGATCTGCAAATTATATCAAGCATGGCGCAAGATGCCATAAGCCGGGTCGGGGACATTTCATGGGACGTCAAATCCAGGCAATTGGTAATTGCCATAAACCGGTTTTGCTGGGAACACAAAAGGCGCTCTGCTGCGGCGCGTATACGCTCGGCTTTGCAAATCGGCGGGGTTTTGCAGGTAAAATCCAAAGGAATTCAAATAGAAAACACCACCGGAATTTTATATCTTTTAGCTATTGAGTTTAACCAAGACGAGCAATTATCCCCCGGAGGTCACATCAGGATTGTTTTTTCTGATGGTGCTGTATTAACCGCAGAAGTTGAGTGCCTTGACTTGGCGTTGATTGATCTGTCAGAGCCATGGCCCGTAAAATCGAGACCAAAACATGGCTGAGGAATCACCATGCAACCGAATTTTCCGGGTTCATCTGGATCCAAATTCGCTGGCAGCCACCACGGCTGAATACGAGCATGAGCGGCGAGTTGCTATCTATGACTTGCTGCAAGAAAACGAATTCCAGCCAGCCAGTGACGTTCAGGGGCCTTTCAAATTGCGCCTGTCCATTCTTGATAGGCGTCTGGTTCTTGATATTGCAAGAAAAGATGATGTTCCGGTCAAAAGGCATTTGCTTTCCTTATCGCCATTTCGTCGCATTATTCGTGACTATTTTTTGATCTGCGAGAGCTATTATGATGCCATACGCAACGCTCCTCCTGAGCGCATAGAGGCTATTGATATGGGCCGGCGCAGCTTACACAATGAAGGATCAGAGCTATTACTGGCC
>JALSYJ010000114.1 GCA_027071965.1 Robiginitomaculum sp.
GGGGCGATGGCTCAAGGCTCGGCAGATCGCTATTTTCAGAAGGAAGTAAGCGATTCCATGAAGCTGGTGCCCGAAGGAATTGAAGGCCAGACCCCGTTCAAAGGCCCGGTAGCACCAATTCTGCATCAGATGCTGGGCGGATTACGCGCGGCCATGGGTTATACGGGTGCAAAAAATCTGGAGGAATTTGTCAAACGTGCCGAGTTTGTAAAAATAACCGGTGCCGGCTTGCGCGAAAGCCATGTTCATGACGTGACCATGACCAGAGAAGCGCCAAACTATTCCTCACCGGGGGGCTAGTTTAAGGACCCTGTTATGCAAGATGGAGCCAAAGCCGCCGCAGCTATTGCGGTACTTACCGACATGTTTGATGCTAAACGCCCGGCCAAAATCGCCTTAAAAGCATGGGGGCGGGCGGCGCGTTATGCCGGGGCACGGGATCGGGCTTATGTGTCAGGATTGGTTTTGGACGCGTTGCGCCATAAATCAGCAATTGCAGCGGCAATGGGATCGGATAGTCCCAGATCGCTGGTTATCGGAACTCTGGGTCGGATTTGGGAGCGTGCGGCAGAAAAGATTGATACTGACTTTACCCAAAGTCAACACGCACCGGAGCCATTAACCCAAGAGGAAAAGTCCGGGTTGCAATCGGATATTTCCGATGAACCGGAATATGTGCAAGCCAATGTTCCCAAATGGTTATGGCCGAATTTCGAGAGGGCGTTTGGTGAACATGTTGTGGCTGAGGCAAAAGGCATGAACACCCGCGCACCCGTTGATTTACGGCTGAACGAGTTAAAACGCCCCGCAATTGATAGCTTAAAGGCGGTGAGCAAAATCGGTGGGCAAGGGCTTGACTGGCTGCCGACTGTGGCGCGAATACCTGCGCCAAGTGCCGATACGCGCTCTGGTCATGTGCAGTCCTTGCCCGGCTTTGCCAAAGGCTGGCTGGAAGTGCAGGACGCCGGTTCGCAATTTGTCACGCTTTGCACCGGTATTGGTGGCGGTTCGCAAGTTCTGGACTATTGTGCTGGGGGTGGTGGCAAAACTCTGGCACTGGCGCAGCAAATGCAAAACAAGGGGCAGGTATTTGCCTATGATCGTGATGGTCGCAGATTAGTGCCTATCCATGCCAGGTTGAAACGCGCCGGTGTGCGAAATGTACAGGTTCGTGATCCCCGTGACGATGATCCTCTGGGTGATTTAACTGGCAAAATGCATGCGGTGCTGATTGATGCGCCGTGTACTGGTACGGGTACTTGGCGCAGGCACCCTGATGCCAAATGGCGGCTGCGTGAGGGGCAATTGCAGGTGCGAATGAATGAGCAGGCTCAAGTATTGCGCCAGGCAGCTCCGTTTGCCCGATCCGGCGGCATGATGTTCTATGTGACCTGTTCCTTGTTAGCAGAAGAAAACGAAGATCAGGTGGACGGGTTTTTGGCTGAACACAATGAGTTCACACGGGTGTCCATAGGCGAAATTGCCAAACTAGGCGGCTTGTTAAACCCGGCAGGCCTGTTGATGCTGGAAAAATGTTTGACCGCATCGGGTGATTTGCGAATGTCACCACACAGTGCCGACACTGACGGGTTTTACATGGCAGCACTGCGGAGGGAATGATGACAAAAATTCACCAACAGGTTCTGATTGTCGATTTTGGTTCTCAGGTTACGCAACTGATAGCCCGGCGCTTGCGCGAGATGGGTGTTTATTGCGAAGTGCATCCATACAATAAGGTTGATGCAGCGTTTGCCGAGCAATTTGCTGCCAAAGCGATTATCCTTTCTGGTGGCCCGAATTCGGTACATTGGGACGATAGCCCACGGGCTGATGACTGTCTGTTTAACCTTGGGGTTCCGGTGCTTGGTATTTGTTATGGCGAGCAAACCATGTGCGCGCAATTAGGTGGTTCGGTCAGTGCTTCTGCGGAACGCGAATTTGGCCGGGCAGAGATTGAGATTATTGCGGCAAGTCCATTGTTTGAGGGTTTGCAAAAAATCGAAACTGTGTGGATGAGCCATGGTGATAAGGTTGATGCCTTACCGGATGGCTTTGTGGCAATTGCCAGTTCTGCCAATGCGCCATTTGCTGCTATTGCGGATGAAACACGTCAGTTTTATGGCGTACAATTCCACCCCGAAGTGGCACATACTCCGTGTGGTGCAAAAATCCTGAGCAATTTTGTCAAGAATATTGCCGGTCTTTCCGGTGATTGGACAATGGCGGCGTTTCGCGGCGAAATGATTGCCAAAATACGGGCGCAAGTGGGTGAGGGACGGGTGATCTGCGGGCTTTCCGGCGGGGTCGACAGCTCGGTGGTGGCGGTATTGCTGCACGAGGCCATTGGCGATCAATTAACTTGTGTTTATGTGGATACTGGCCTGATGCGCTCTGGCGAAACCGAACAAGTGGTAGGCCTGTTTCGCGATCATTACAATATTCCATTGATTGCGGTTGATGCCGGTGATTTGTTTTTGGGCAAATTATCCGGGGTTAGTGATCCGGAAAAAAAGCGCAAAATCATTGGAAGCCTGTTTATTGATGTGTTTGAGCTTGAAGCCAAAAAACTAGGTGGCGCGGACTTTTTAGCGCAAGGAACGCTGTATCCTGATGTGATCGAAAGCGTCAGCTTTGACGGCGGGCCGTCGGTGACCATCAAAAGCCACCACAATGTTGGCGGTTTGCCGGAACGGATGAATATGAAGCTGGTCGAGCCATTACGCGAGCTGTTCAAAGACGAGGTGCGCGAGTTGGGGCGTGAGCTTGGACTGCCGGAAAGTTTTGTGGGTCGTCACCCATTTCCGGGGCCGGGTCTGGCGATCCGTATTCCCGGCGAGATCACGGCCGAGGCTGTGGCTCTTTTGCAAAAGGCCGATGCTATTTATCTCGATGAGATCCGTAAAGCCGGGCTTTATGACGACATCTGGCAGGCGTTTAGCGTTTTGCTGCCGGTTCGCACCGTTGGTGTAATGGGCGATGAGCGCACATACGATCAGGTATTGGCTTTGCGTGCTGTGACTTCGACCGATGGCATGACCGCCGACTATTTTCCGTTTCCCCATGACTTTTTGGGACGTACCGCCACCAGAATTATCAACGAAGTACGCGGCATTAACCGCGTGGTTTATGACATAACCTCAAAACCTCCGGGAACCATCGAGTGGGAGTAGTGGTTACGAGCATGCCTGATTATAGTGATAATTAACACAAAATGACTGTATCAGGCGATAATACTAAGGGTGCGGCCACGTCAGAAAAAAACCATAGAAATTGCAAAATTCAAGGCAATTTGTTTGCAAGTGATTGATCGCATTTCCCACGATAGGCAGGTTATAACCATAACCAAGCGCGGACAGCCATTGGGGTTTTGATGCCGATTGTTAATGAAGAAGATGCCAAGTCAATTTTTGGATTATTCAAAGATATTCCGTTACAATTTGATGACCCATTTGCACCGGCAATTGATGCATCAGACTGGTTGTCTGTCGAATGATACTTTTGGATACCTATAGACATCGAATATCTGGAACAACGACAAAAGCATGTGGCCAAGTTGATTGGTGCTGTTGTGACAACAGTAACCAGTATGGGCTATCAATTTCCTGGCTCAGGCGGTCGCGGTAGACCTATTTGGTAGTTTTATGACACGGAAAGTGCCCACCTTCCAATTTTCATGATATATAGTCGCAATTGGTTTTGATCGTGGAGTAATCTCATGGAAATTTTACAAGTCGGGCTGGCTTTGATTATCGGTATTCATCTGGTGCCGATGATTGCGCCGCTTAAAATCGGCTTGCAGGCAAAACTTGGAGCAAATGGCTATAGGGGCATGTTTTCATTAATTTCCCTGATCGGGCTTGGCTTGATCATCTGGGGCATGATTGTGGCCCCGCATATACAGGTTTTTGAGCCACAGCCC
>JALSYJ010000115.1 GCA_027071965.1 Robiginitomaculum sp.
GGGGCAGGTTTTCATAGTTGTTCAAATTATCTGCTCTTGGCGCAGGAGTCTGATCTGTTTGCGCCGCATAAAGCCGAAAAGAGCCAATAGCAAGCAAGACGGTGGTTATTATTATCAGGGTGCGGAAGAAGCCGAAGAAGAACTGAGCCATTTTGAGACACTTTTATTGCTTTTGTCTCTTGCTTCGCAAAGATTGCGCCGCAACCATTGCCCGCGGTGTTGTTCTATGTATGTTGATGCTAAAATGGGGGCCTGTTTCATGAATTTGCGTAATAAATATGCTGGCTGGCTGTTTGAGCTGGGGCTGGAGCGAAACGGCATCAGGGCCAAAGAAACCGGGCAGTTGGTTGAATGGAACTGGGGCAATGCCAACGCGGCCCTGCGCGGCCTAATCGTGCATTTGCTGGTGCATATCCTGGGTGCGTTTAGCCGTTTGTTGCCGGGGCGACCTTATACGGTGGCATTTACGCCTAAAAACCCTTCGCCATGGTATTTGATCTGGGCGGTGGTGCGTGCCGGTAATGGCCGCACTACAAGCAATTTACGAACTGCTGATATTTTGTTTTATTTTGAAGATAAGACCCTATCAAAAGCCGATGGCGCATCACCAGATCCAGCAGGTGCAAATTCCGGAACACGAACCATAAATGCCAATTGCACGGATATTTCAAAAGCCAAAGTCGCAGAAGTATTTGAGCAGGTGTTTGGTTATTCATTGTCGGTGGATCCTGTTACATGGCAGGGGCTGGCGGTGGAAAAATCAGATGAAAACGGCGCTCATGATGGAAGAGTGGTTCAATGCCCAACAACTCCGTTACCGGGCAAGGTGTATCAGCGATTGTTGTTAAACTCTGATAATGGAGCAAGTGTACTTGATTATCGCTCGCCAACTATCAATGGCGAAATACCACTTGTTTTCATCAAGGAGCGTCCGATGAATTTCCGCTTTGCCAATTATAATACAAGGGTGAGTTTGGCAGATCCACGCAGCTTGTTTACTCCTGAAGAGTTGCAATCATTGCGTATATTTTGCCAGCATATGGGGCTTGAATTTGGCGGTCTGGATGTGTTGCGCAATCGTGAGGATGGGCGGATTTATGTGGTTGATGTGAACAAAACTGATATGGGGCCGCCTACTGGTCTTGGTTTTATCGCGCAAATTCGCGCAATTCGCATATTGGCCAAAGCGTTTCGCAATTTTATAGTTCTGGGTCGGTCACAGGTTTGATATTTTGATCCCTTATATTCATGAATTTGATTTTGCATACGGCGAGGCAAGCTGGATTTCCGGTAATGTGCGCAGACTGGTAGCTAATAATCCGGGGCCATTTACCGGTTGGGGGACGAATGTTTATTTTATCGGTAAATCCGAGCTGATTATTATTGACCCTGGCCCGGATACGGATGAGCATTTTGCCCTGTTGTGCAAAATAATTGGGGATTGTCCGCTGCGAGCGGTTCTTGTTACCCATCATCATCGTGACCATTCACCAATGGCGCCGCGTCTGGCCGATCATTTTGGCTGTGAGACAATTGGGTTTGGCCCGCCGCTCGTTTGTGCAGCAGACAATGGTTTTGAAGAGGCTGAGCATACGGGTTTCAGCCCGGACATAAGGGCCAGGGACGGACAGGTATTTGAGTATGAAGAGGTGAGCATAGAATGCATACATACGCCGGGTCACACCTCAAACCATATGTGTTATGCGGTATTTCCTGATAATGGTCTGGTTTGTGGTGATCATGTTCTGGGGTGGGCTACTTCGGTGGTGATTCCGCCTGATGGCAGGATGGGGGAATACCTGGACTCGCTAGAATTGGTAAAACAACGAAGTTTCTGCAGGCTGTGGCCGGGCCACGGCCCGGAAATTCCTAGGCCAGAGCCATTTTTAACCGCTTATCTGGCGCACCGGGCCATGCGTGATGAACAGATTATGCAGCAATTAGCCTGCGGTCCTCAGAACATTTCACAAATGGTGCCGATAATTTATGCGCAAACCGATAAAAGGCTTTATCCGGCAGCCAGCGTGTCAATGCTGGCCCACTTGATCCATTTACGAGAAACCGGGCATGTGGCCTGTATTGACGAACCAGCCCTGTCATCTTTGTGGTATCTGCCAAATTAACAGGCCCTGACCCTAAATTGTCGGAAGCACATGGTCTTTGAATTGCTCACGCAAATCAAGTTTGGATACCTTGCCGGTTGGCCCATGGGGTAGTTCAGTTACAAACACCACATCATCGGGCATCCACCATTTGGCGATTTTATCGGTTAAAAACTCGCGAAAACTCTCAGCATCGGCTTCCATACCCTCTTTTAGCTGCACAATCAGCAAGGGTCTTTCGTCCCATTTTGGATGAGGCAAACCAATTACCGCACATTCAGCGGCCGCCGGGTGACCCATGGCGGCATTTTCAAGGTCAATGGAAGAAATCCATTCCCCTCCGGACTTAATTACATCCTTGGAGCGATCGGTGATTTGCATATAGCCTAATTCATCAATGGTTGCCACGTCTCCGGTATCAAACCAGCCTTCACCATCAAGAATATTACCGCCTTCGCCGCCAAAATACGCGCTGGAAATAGCGGGGCCGCGTACCATCAGCCTGCCAAAGACCTTGCCATCACAATCCAGCTCATTGTTGTCTTCATCAACAATGCACATTTCCACGATAAATGGCGGGCGACCCTGTTTTAGGCGATAAGAGAGTTTTTCCTCATATGGCAGATGGTCGATTTCCGGTTCAATTCTTGATACGGTGCCAAGAGGTGAGGTTTCAGTCATGCCCCATGCGTGAACCACGTTTACACCGTATTTCTTATCAAATGTTTCCATGATTGCCCTCGGGCATGCCGAGCCGCCAATAACCACTTCCTTTAGGTGTGGCAGCTTGTTGCCGGTGCTTTCAAGATGATTAAGCAGCATCAACCATACGGTGGGAACCGCCGCTGATATGGTGCATTTTTCACCATCAAGCAGCTCAAAAATGCTTTTGCCATCCATCATCGGTCCCGGCATAACCAAATTCATACCTACCATTGGTGCAGTAAATGTCAGAGCCCAGGCATTGGCATGAAACATTGGCACTACCATTAAACAGGTATCACTTCCCGTGATATTCATGGCATCGGGCATGGCCGCAGTCATTGCCATCAATGTGTTGGAGCGGTGGCTGTATAATACCCCTTTGGGGTTTCCGGTAGTGCCAGAAGTGTAACAAAGCCCGCATGCAGTATTTTCGTCAAAATCACCCCATTTTACGTCGTCACTGCCTTCGGCCAGCAGGTCTTCAAAGCAAATTGCATTTTTCAGTGAGGTTTCCGGCATTTGACCAGAGTCACACATGATAATAAAGCACTCAATGGTCGGGACTTTGTCCTGTACCGCTTCAAGCAAGGGTACAAAACTTAAATCAACAAAGAACATTTTATCGCCGGCATGGTTGATAATATATACCAATTGTTCCGGGTGCAGGCGTGGGTTTAATGTATGGCAGATGGCGCCAATTCCCATAATCGCGTACCATGCTTCCATATGTCTGGCATTATTCCATGCCATGGTGCCGATGCGATCCCCCAGTTTGATACCGCGCTTTTGCAAGGCTGAAGACAGTTTTCGCGACCGATCATAAATTTCGCCATAGGTAGTGCGGGTGATCGAGCCATCCACTTGTCGTGAAATAATCTGACGGTTTGGATGGTTGATATTGGCGTGGCGTAAAATTCGATCAGTGGTCAACTGCCAGTCTTGCATCATTCCTTGCATGATATTCTCCCCAATTCCGTGTTACGGATATAATCTCATATTGTTCCATTTAGATTTATCGCTTTTTCGGGTAAACTGCAATCTATCATGCAGACGAAATGGTCGATCTCGCCAAAATTCCATTTGCACAGGGTTCAGGCGAAACCCCGACCAGTGCTCTGGACGATTTATCTTCCCAACCCCAAATTCGGCGACCTTGGCGGCAATACGTTTTTCCAGTGCAAAGCGGCTTTCTAATGGTTCTGACTGTTTTGAGGCATGAGCGCCTATTTTGCTGTCTCTGGCCCGGCTGGCAAAGTACTCATCAGCCTCGGCAGCGCTTACAGGCTTAACAATTCCGCGTATCCGTACTTGCCTGCGGATGCTTTTCCAGTGAAACACCAGCGCGGCTTTTGCATTGGCATGTAATTGTCTAGCTTTTGCACTGTTAAGATTGGTGTAAAAAACAAACCCTCGTTCATCAAATTCCTTTAACAGAACCATGCGCGCATCGGGCATTTTGTTTTCATCTACGCTGGCCAGTGTCATGGCATTAGGATCATTGGGCTCGTGTTTGCTGGCCATATCCAGCCAGTCACCAAACAAAACGAACGGGTCTTTGCGATCGAACAGGTCGATGGTCTCATCCTTGGCGCTGTCGCGGTAATCTTCAGCGCTGGGGCTTGCGGGAATTGAGGTTTGTTTTTTCATAACTCTTGTTTACTCCCTTGATACGGGTTTTGCCTAGCCTGCTGGCATGAATGATTCGTTTTTGATTTTGGGCGTAGAACCCGGTGCCGATCAATCGGCTATTCGTGTGGCATATCGCAATCTGGCAAAAGTATGGCACCCTGATCAACCCAGAGGTGATGCGGCAAAATTTGTGCAAATTCGCCGGGCTTATGAGCAGTTATCAAACCACCAGTCAAATCTAGCCGGTAAAACAAATAATCGTCGGCATTTTAGCTTATTACGTAAGTTTATAAAAAGATCATCTTCAAAACCGACGGGAGAAGCGCAAACAGGGTCTGATATTCAATTGCGGCTGCAGGTGCATATTGACGATCTGATCAATGGCGCGATTCGTCAACTTACTTTGCCGGACGGCAGGTCTGTTGAATTTTGTATTGAAAAAGGCCATTCAGCAAATACAAAATTAAAGCTAAAGGGTTTGGGAAAGCCGGGAAGTAACGGCGGTAGAAATGGCGATTTGCTGGTTGAGCTACAGATAAATCCTCAAAAAAACCTCTGGCTTGAAGGTCGTGACCTGCATATGGAGTTTGCACGTCCCTTGTGGGTATTGCGCAAAGGCGATGTGCAGCAAATCCGCACACCTGCAGGCTGGGTAAAACTGCCCATTCCGCCATTATCCGGGCCAAGTACGATCATAAAAATCAGGAAAAATGGCCTGCCTGCGAACGGCCTGTTTCCTGCGGGCGATTTATTTGTGCATTTGCGCGAACAGCAATTGGCAGATACTGGCGATGCGGTTGATGCATTTCTTAAGAACTTCGGTACCGGCACTTGAGGTTGACGGCTGTATCGGCTTTAACCAGATTATGAGCTATAACACATTTGGACATTTATTTCGTTTTACCAGTTGGGGTGAAAGCCACGGCGCGGCCATTGGCGCGGTGGTTGATGGCTGCCCGCCAGGCCTGGTTTTAAGTGAAGATTTAATTCAACCGTTTTTAGATGCACGAAGACCCGGAGCATCAAAATATGTAACCCAGCGCAAAGAGCCGGATCGGGTGAAAATATTATCTGGTGTGTTTGAGGGTTTGACCACCGGGCATCCAATTAGTCTTTTTATTGAGAATGAAGATGCCCGCTCAAAGGATTATGGAGATATTTCCAATACTTACCGTCCCGGTCATGCTGATTTTACCTATGATGCAAAATACGGATTTCGTGATTATCGGGGTGGTGGGCGATCTTCTGCCCGGGAAACTGCGCTAAGAGTAGCTGCCGGTGCCATAGCAAGACAGATACTTGGCGATAGAATCAATATTGGTGCAGCTTTGGTGCAGATCGGTGATCAACCGGTGGACCGCAGCCAGTGGGACTGGAGTGAGGTGCGCAAGAATGATCTGTTCTGCCCCTCGGCCCAAACTGCAAAAAGCTGGGATAAATTGCTTGGTGAAGTCCGTAAAAGCGGCGATTCTGTCGGTGCTGTTGTCGAGGTTATAGCTTCGGGGCTTCCTGCTGGCTGGGGCGCGCCAGTATATGACAAGCTGGATGCAAAAATAGCCGGAGCCTTAATGTCAATCCCGGCGGCCAAGGGTGTGGAAATCGGAGCTGGATTTGCTGCTGCGACCATGCGCGGCACGGATCATGCTGATGAGATGTGCATGCAAGATAATAAACCTGCCTTTCTTTCCAATAATAATGGCGGGATATTAGGCGGTATCAGCTCCGGACAGGATATTGTTGCGCGCATGGCAGTAAAGCCTACATCCTCAATTTCAACCAAGCGCCGTTCAATCACTCGTGAGGGCAAGGAAATAGACGTGCGCACCAAAGGACGCCATGACCCGTGTGTAGGCATCCGTGCTGTTCCGGTGGCCGAGGCCATGTTGGCTATGGTATTGGCTGATGCCAAGTTAATGCACCTTGCTCAAACCGGCCGATTTGGTTCCGCCTGGGATTAAGCACTCTCGTAAAAGACGCATATCATTATTTTACTGGATATTCTTAACACAACAAGCGCTTCATCTGCCGTTCAGCCAGGGTTTTCTATTCTGCAATAGTCGCTGCAAAACAACAGCGGATTTTGAAGGAGAGACCCCAATGAGAAACTCACTAATCGCAGCTGCAACCTTGCTGGCCGGATTTACTATTCCTGCTGCAGCTTCTGCTGATCCTGGCAATTATAACTGCCGAAATAACAATTCAGACCAGGTAACCGGAGCCTTGATTGGAGGCCTGCTTGGCGGCGTTGTTGGTTCGCAAATTGCCCCTCATGAAAGCCAGGGTGAAGGTGCGGCCATTGGCGCTGTGGTTGGTGGTCTTGCCGGAGTTGCTGTTACCAGTGGCAATAATTGCGGTAATGCATATCGGAATGTTCAGTATAATAACCGTTATGGTCGTGGTTATTACAATAACCAATATCCGCATGGATATAACAGATATAATACCGGCTATGGGCAGGATCCTCATTATAGAACCCGCCCGCATTCCAGGGCCGAACGCCGGGCAATTCGTCATGAGCGAAGGGACAGGCGATATTATAATAATCAACGTCCGCACAACCGTTATAATCGCGGATATAACAGACCTCACAACGGCTCCAGTGTAAATATTCGCGTCAATCGCACACACTGATTGGCCAATACTAAAAAATAAAGGCGGCCCCGATGAGAGGGGCCGCCTTTGAAATATAGCTTTTCAGTTTTTAATCTGCATCAGAAGTTTGGAGTTTTTCCAATGCTTCTTTTTGTCTTTGCAAATTGTAACCGGCGGCACTGGCGGCCGCAATAACCTGTGCTGGTGTTTGGTTTCCAGCTTTTACTTCTGATAAAGCCCAGATGGTAATAGCCCGAGTGCCAGAGCGACAATAAGCCAGAGTTGGCTCATCAGAGCGGGCCAGCTCTGCACTGAAAGCATCAAAAACTTCCCCGGTGAGGTTCCCCGGACTAAATGGCAGATTAACAAAAGTCAGACCCAGACGCTGTGCTTCAGCAGCAATATCCGCGGATAGCGGCTGCCCTTTTTGCTCGTTGTCCGGGCGGTGGTTAATGATCCGGGTGAAACCGGCATCGGCAATTGCTTTTATATCCTTTATTTGAATTTGCGGGGATACAGCATATTTGTCCGTCACAGGCCGCAAGCCAGCCTGCTGCGCCATTTGCCTGTCATAGGATGCCACAGAAATATTGGCGCTGGTAACCGGTTGCTCAGCTTGGCTGCAACTGGTGATGGCGGTAAGTAAAATTGCTGCAAAAAGCAGATGCATAACCGGGATTCTTTTTAACATAATCATGGTTTTGTTCTTCCGTTCTGTTCTCAATAGATTCCCTCTTCGCCTAGTTTTCACTGGATTTTAATGCATCGCAAGAGCCCTCACAAAAGTTTGTAGGGCTATTTTTGTTTTCACAACAAGCGCCTGTGTTCATTCGTTGACTTGTGCCCGGTGTCATGGAATTGTGCCGTTTTTCCAACACAGAAACGTAGAATAAATGTTTGCTTACCTAGTTCGCCGGCTTTTTGTGGCAATTCCAACATTGTTCGTTATCATAACCTTGGCGTTTTTTTTGATGCGTGCAGCTCCGGGAAGCCCGTTTGATCTTGAACGGCCCATGCCAGAGCGAATCAAGCAACGGATTGAAGCCAGCTTCCATCTCGATAAGCCGATTTATGTGCAATATGGCTATTATTTGAAGGGCCTGGCTAAAGGCGACCTTGGGCCATCAATGAAATACAAGGACAAGGATGTAGCTGATCTGATCCGCGAGGGCCTGCCCATAAGCGCCACTATTGGTGCATCTTCAATGTTACTGGCCATGCTGGTTGGCAGTCTGTTGGGATCCATTGCAGCACTTCGTCAAAATACCGGCATGGATTATGCTGTGATGGGGTTTTCCACTACCGGGATAAGTATTCCAACCTTTGTGACCGGGCCGGTAATGGCCCTTGTATTTGGAGTGTATTTGCACTGGCTTCCTACGGGTGGGCTGGATCGCGGCAATATGACTTTCCAGAATTTATTGATGCCAGTGGTGACTCTTGCCTTACCGCAGATCGCAATTATTTCGCGGCTAACCCGGGCCAGCATGATTGAGGTTTTGCGCTCAAATTTTATTCGTACCGCCCATGCAAAGGGTCTTTCTGAGCGTTCGGTTTTATTTGGACATGCTTTGCGGGCAGCGGTTCTTCCACTGGTAAGCTATGCTGGCCCGGCAACCGCAGCCTTGCTTACAGGAACTTTGGTTGTTGAGCAGATTTTTGCCCTGCCCGGTATTGGCCGGCAATTTACCATTGGCGCCCTGCAGCGGGATTATACTGTGGTGATGGGAGTGGTGATTTTGTATGCGGCCCTGATTATAACATTTAATTTGCTGGCTGATTTAATATACGGCCTGCTAGATCCAAAAGTGAGATATCGCTAATGAGTGCGATGACCGGAAACAATGCGCCGCTGGAAGAGCGCCTGAAACAAGCTGCCGAAATTCAGGGAAGATCTCTGTGGGAAGACGCAAGAGCACGCCTGTTCAGAAATAAAGCTGCAGTAACCTCGATGATTTTGCTGGCGGTAATTACCTTGCTTGCAATTTTAGGCCCGTATCTGTGGGTGCATGACTATGATACCGTTTATAAGGATAGGGTGGCCTGGGCTCCTACTTTGCAATACTGGCATTTTTTAGGAACCGATGCTCAAGGTAGGGATTTATTCGTACGCTTGCTGATGGGATTGCGGGTTTCATTGGCTGTGGGACTGGTTGCTACGGGCGTATCATTGTTCATTGGCGTTTTATGGGGTGCCACGGCCGGGTATATTGGCGGCAAGGTAGATGAGGCGATGATGCGGGTGGTGGATGTGCTTTATGCCATGCCGTTTATCTTTTTCGTCATTATTTTGATGGTGGTATTTCGCGATATGACCGCAGGTAAACCAGCATTGAATATACTGCTTATTTTTGTGGCTATTGGTGCCGTTGAGTGGCTGA
Organism: Robiginitomaculum sp.; assembly: GCA_027071965.1. Taxonomy (GTDB): domain Bacteria; phylum Pseudomonadota; class Alphaproteobacteria; order Caulobacterales; family Maricaulaceae; genus Robiginitomaculum_B. The sequence goes on from JALSYJ010000115.1 coordinate 9,410, forward strand.
CCATGGCGCGAATTGTACGTGGGCAAACCATTGCCTTAAAGGGCCGGGAGTTTATCGAAGCGGCTGAAGCTGCCGGTGTGCCTCCGCTAAAAATCGTGTTGCGTCATATTGTGCCCAATGTATTGGGGCCAGTTGTGGTCTATGTGACCTTAACCATTCCAGCGGTAATTTTGGCTGAAAGTTTTTTAAGTTTTATCGGGCTTGGCGTACAAGAACCGCTAACCTCGCTGGGCAAGTTGATCAATGACGGCGCCAAAGATATGGAAACCCTGCCGTGGACGCTGTTCGTGCCTGCGATCACCATGATGGTCACGCTGTTCTGTTTTAACTTTATTGGCGATGGATTACGCGACGCTATTGATCCCAAAGACAGGTAGGATCTAGCAGCTGCTATGGGGGCAAGGCTTATTTGCAACAGCAATCTTTATCCTGGGCCCATTCAAAAGCTGCGTCAGTCTCTTTGGCATCAAACAGTTTGACCTTTCCTTTGGAGACCTTGTCGAACAATTTAGCTGATGCGCCGACCCATTTTGGCGCTCCGACTAAGGCCCAGCGCTCAAAATGATTCCAATGAGCAAAACAAAGTTTGGCGTCATCAATCATCGCCTTGCTTTGCCAGCCCTCGAAATGATCGCCCCACTCCAGCACCAGGCGTACCTTGCCGTCTCGTTTTACCCGTTCTTCAATGGCCGGCATCAGTACGCTCTCATAGTCCTCGGCGGTTAACTTGCCGCTGACTTTAAGTCCCAAAACAAGGTCATTTGAGTTTTCAAGAATTTCAATCATTATTTCCTCCATTAAACTTGCCCGCTCCTTTAAGATAAGCATGATTTTTTCAAATAGACCCGGATGCGGCAATGAAGCGCAGTCAATGATATTGCTTGTAAGTCAGATGGGTATTGCCCTGTTAAACAATAGCTTGCGCATATCAGCTAAAAAAGCCTACTCTCGCAATTAGTCATCCATAGTGCTTGATGCCGGGGTTTTGTCGAAATTGGGGGTAGTTCAATGTGTTTTTCTGAACCGGTAAGCTTTATTGCCGGGGGTCTATTGATCACCGGCGGAGCATTTGCAGCATATAAAGCATGGAAGGTGAACAAGCGCTATTTGCCAGTATCCATGATGCCTGTATTTGCGGGCATACAGCAACTTATGGAAGGCTATGTCTGGATGGGCCTGAACCATTCTGATCCAAACCTTACCTGGTGGGGAGCAATGGGTTTTATATTATTTTCCTGGTTGATGTGGCCAACATGGATCCCTTTTAGTATTTATTTTCTGGAGCCTCCCGAGAGTAAACGCAAAAAACCCCTGATGTTGTTTGCCTTATCCGGGCTGATATTTGGTTTATTGCTATATGTTCCGCATATTATCAATCCGGACTGGGTGAATGTGACAATCAATAACAAGTCCATTGCCTATGAAGGAACGATGTTTCTTGACTATTTCATTTCTCGCGAGATGACATATGTGATCTATCTGTTTTTGATAATTACCCCGCCTTTGATTTCAACCTATTTCCATATGCGGCTGTTTGGCCTGACCTTAATCGCAGTAGTGACCACGGTGATACTGTTTTTGTCCTATGCCTATATTTCATTTTTCTGCCTGCTGGCCGGGCTTGGAACATTGCACCTGATTTACATTATTATGCGAAATAAGTGCCGCCGGGAGTGCCCTGAAATTTTTAGCTGATCAGCTCCAAGACATTCGGATTGTTCTCGTATACCCTTCTGAGCGCCCTTTATTTCATCATGACAATCAAGTAATATTTATTGAAAAGCGATAAAACTTGATTGACTTTCGCGATGTTGTGGTTAGTTTTGCAAAATCACACTGATTATATCCGGCAGCTTCATGTATCGATTCTTGTTATTTTTTGCCATTATGCCCTTGCTTGGTGCCTGCGCAGTCACTCAAGAATATCTGCCATCATCTCCGTTTTCAGATATTCCAGCATCCCCCATGTCGGCACAGGCTCCGGCAAACTGGTCGGCAAGCTATGAACACAGCGGCAAGAAACAAAAAATATCATGGGTGAGCGTATTTCAGGATAAGGTGCTTGAAGATCTTGTTGCCGAGGCTCTTGCCAATAACCATAATCTTGCTGCCAGTGCTGCCCGGCTCGAACAGGCGCAGTCTTTGGCTCGCATTAGTGGCTCGGCGCGGCTTCCATCGATTACTGCCTCGGCAAGCGGTACAGGAAATTTTGCCACTTCCATGCCCGCCAGTGACAGTTATGGCGGCACTGTATCTGCCAGTTGGGAGTTGGATGTATGGGGTCGGGTGCGTGATCGTGCCAGAGCTGCAAAACATGATGCCGAAGCAGCCCAGGCAGATTTTGAGGCATTGCAGCTTTCTCTGGCCGGGCAAACTGCCTCGGCATGGGTTGATTTGATTGCGGCCAGTCAACAAGAGGCGCTGGCATTTGATGATGTGCAAACACGAAAACGCTCTATGGGTATTGTAGATCGGCGCTATAAGCGGGGGCTTTCCACATCCCTTGATGTTCGACTGGCGCGCTCAGCAATGGCCAGCACCGAGGCTAATCTTTCGCTTCGCAAGCAACAGCATGCAAATGCCACAAGAAGGTTAGAGGTTTTATTAGGGCGTTATCCGGCTCATGAAATACGTGCTACGACCAAATTACCGATACTAAGCGAGTTGCATTTGGCCGGGTCGCCAGCGGATATTCTTGTTGCGCGGCCAGATGTTCGTTCTGCTGAACAAAGACTGACTGCATCAGGATTGCGCGTGGCTGATGCCAGAAAAGCAGTTTTACCGGGTTTGGTATTGTCTGGCTCTGTTGCCACTGGCGGGCCGGATATTGGTGATATTCTGGATTTTAGCTCTGTTTTATCCCGGCTGGTCGGCTCACTTTCACAACCTGTGTTTCGCGGCGGCGCTATTAGCGCCGATATTGACAGAAGCGAGGCCGCCCATCGTGAGCGTCTGGCAAATTATGCCCAAACGGTTTTGATCGCGTGGCGCGAAGTAGAAGACGCATTATATGGCGAAAAATATCTTGCTGATCGTGAGGCTTCCTTACAGGTCTCAGTGCAAGAAGCCAAGGAAGCCGAAAAGCTGGCCGAGCGCGAATATGGCAGAGGGGTAGGCACTATTTTTGAATTACTGGATGCCCAGCGCCGCCGAATTTCTGCTGAGGGGCAATTGATTTCAGCATCCAACTCTCGTTTGTCCAACCGGATATCCTTGTATCTGGCATTGGGCGGGGATGCTGAACTGTGGGCTAAAAACAGTATAAAGCCATGAATGGGAAAGCCGAAAAATGACTGAGAATATTGGTATCCAACAAGCTGATAATCCACAAAAGGCCCGTGGAAGGGGAAGAGCTATTGGCAGGGCATTATTCTTCTTCCTGCCGGCCTTTATTTTATTTTTTGGTATAGCGGGCTTTATTGCGTTGGGCCTGCTGAAGCCTGATCCCAAAAAGGACTTGCAAACAACCAAGGCCGTTCCCGTATTGGCTACAGTGCCAATCGCCAAACCAACCAGATTGGAGGTGTTGACCCAGGGCGAGGTGCAGGCGCGTACCGAAATAGACATTGTGCCGCAGGTCGGCGGAAAAATCGAGTATATTTCCAAAGGGTTTTTAGAAGGCGGAACATTTGTCAGGGACGAAATTCTAATCCAGATTGAAAAGGCCGATTATGAATTGCGGGTAGTTCAGGCCGAGGCCACAGTAGCACAGGCGAGGCAGGCATTGGTGCGCGAGCAGGCAGAAGCTGCGATTGCCCGCAAGGACTGGGATGAACTGGGTGTAGGTGAAGCTTCGGCCCTTACCTTACGTAAACCCCAATTGGCACAGGCGGAGGCAGCACTGGCTGCGGCAAAGGCATCGCTTGCTGATGCCAATTTGCAATTGATGCGTACGGCAATCAGGGCACCCTTTGCTGGTCGTGTTCGTACCAAAAATGCTGATGTGGGACAGTTCGTTACACCAGGTGCGCGTCTGGGCAGGATATTTTCTACCTCTGTGGTGGATGTGCGGCTGCCTTTGACTGATGCGGAGCTGGCAAAATTATCTCTGCCACTGGCATTTGCTGAAACCGAAGGAAACCTCGGGCCTGAGGTGGAGCTTTCGGCAAAGGTTCTGGGTGAAGATCGCATCTGGCGCGGCAGAATTACTCGCACAGACAGCGCCATTGATCCTGCGACAAGGGTATTGTTCGCATTTGTCGAGGTGCAAGATCCATACGGAGCAGGCTCAGATGAAGGAATGCCGTTACTGGTGGGTTTATTTGTTCAGGCCAAGGTCCATGGAAAAGCACTGCCCAGCGCTCTGGTAATTCCGCGTTCTGCCTTGCGCGGTAATAATCAGGTTTATCTGGCGAAGGGCGACGAGCTAAGCATTGTTGAGGTGGAAGTTGCATCATCAGATCGCGATGTTGCGATAATAACCAATGGTCTGCACGAGGATGATGAGGTCATTACCTCTCCGGTGCTGGGCGCTAGGGACGGGCTAAAAATTGAACGTGTTACCCGATCGGTGGCCAAGCAAACAGCGAAAGAAGAATGATGAGCGAAATAGTTTCATGGTGGGCAAAAAACAAGGTTGCGGCAAACCTGTTAATGGTGGCCCTGCTGATCGCGGGCACAATTTCTTTTTTCCGCATTGATCGTGAACTTGAACCATATGTAGAATTTCCCGGCGCGCAAGTATCTGTAGTGTGGCTGGGGGCCGGGCCTGCGGATATAGAAGAACAAATTGCAGTCCGTCTTGAAGAGGCTGTCGGCCGGGTTAAGGGCGTAGACAGAGTCTGGTCAGTTTCTCAAGAAAGCGTTGGTACATTGTTTGTTATTGGCGAGCCAACTCTGGATAAGGATGCGTTTTTAGCCCAGATCAAGCGCGAAGTGGATGCTATTGCCACTTTCCCAGCCGCTGTGCAAAAGCCGCAAATCCGCCTGTTTTCCAATAACAGGCAGGTAATGCGGCTGGCGCTTTCTGGCGATGTCAGCGAGCGCACATTGCGCAGGCTGGGGGAAAAAGTACGCCGTGATATTGCATTACTTAGTGAGGTCCCTGCCGTACAATTATTCGGGGTGCGCAATGAGGAGGTTTCCATTGAGGTTTCCGAAGATTCCCTGCGTCAATATGGAATTACATTTGCAGATGTTGCAGCAGCTATTCGCGGCACATCGGTTAATCTGTCCTCAGGTAATGTGCGTACTTCGGTGGGTGATATGCAGTTACGCACCCGGCAATTGGCCGACACTCAGGCTGATTTTGAAAAAATAATTGTTCGTCAGACCCCTGGCGGTGCCACCATCCGTGTTTCGGATGTTGCCACGGTAATTGATGGTTTTTCCGATGAAAACCTGCTTACCACCATGAATGGAAAGCGCGCAGTTTTAGTCAATATCCTCTCGGGGCCGAACATGGATGTGGTGGCCATGTCCAAACAGGTAAAGGATTATATGAAAAGCGCTGAAAAAGATCTTCCCCCCGGGGTCAGCATGCTGCTGTGGGAAGATGCATCAGAAGCTTTTTCAGACCGGATCAATACAATTTTATGGAATTTTCTTACTGGTTTATTGCTGGTGGTGGCCACCTTGTTCTTGTTTTTACGCCCCGTAGTGGCGTTTTGGGTGGCTATTGGAATTTGCACGGCCTTTGCCGGTGGGGTTGCGTTTTTGCCAATGAATGAAGTCTCATTCTCCATGATCT
>JALSYJ010000116.1 GCA_027071965.1 Robiginitomaculum sp.
TTTTGGAAAACAGATCAATCATGTTCATATCTGCATCCCGGCCATTACGATCCACAGGCGGCATGCTGACAGCTATCAGGTTTTGCGCCTCAGCAGCTTCTTCAAGTGTCATTCCGTCGGCTCTGGAACCTTCAAAATTACCCATGATCTCAAAAAGGCGATCCCGGGCACTTTCACGGATAAACTCTTCTCTTAACTCATCATTTAGTTCCTCAAAGCTTTTCTCGGAGCTTTTTGTTACACCTGTTATTTTCCATGCTGCCCATTGAAAACGCCCCTCTGCCACACCCGATGTGCCATCCTCGGCGCCAAAAACAGCTTTGGCAATTTGATCATCAGGAGTGTTTGTAACAAGCGTGTCAACAAATGTAAGCGGAGCACCCGGGAGCTTCATGTCACGCAGGATATCATCTGCCTCTTCACCAGCCCTTAAGCGTTCAGCCACCTGTTCTGCGATGATTTTATCGGCAACAGGAATTTGCACCCATGATCGGGTTTCTGCTTTTGCAAATTGTGCTTTTTGAAACTCGTATAAATCCCGCAATTCTTGTTCGGTAGGGGAAATTTCGGTTTCAATATCGCTGGCAGAAATGACGACAAATGTACCGGCGCGGCGTTCAGGAATAGCAAAATAACCCCGGTTTTCTGCTAGAAATTCTTCAAGTTCCTGTCTTGTAGGCTCTGCAGGTGGTGCAATTGCACTTTCAGGAATAAAAACAGTCTCGACCTGCCGCATTTCCTGCTGAAAGGCCATCATGATGCGTGTATAGGTGGTTGGCGAGGGCATATTATCTGAAAACAGCGAAAATATTTGTCTGCGCCGCAAATCTGCACGGGCATTCTTTTCAAATTCTTTGGGAGTGGTTTCCGCCCGTTGAAGGGCCAGTAAATATTCATCCTCGCTAAACTCTCCGGTTAGCGGATCGGCAAAGGCATCATAGGCTTTGGCATAGTCCAATAGCATTCTTGGCGAAACACCAACACCAAGTTCGGTAAGTTTAGCATCCAGAGCCGTTTCAGTAATCATTTGATTCAAAAGCTGATCATCAAGCCCGCTCTCTTTGGCCTCTATTTCAGAAAATTTCCCATTGCTTGAGCGCTGGCGATAATTGACCTCTTGACGCCACCGATTTGAAAGCTCCGAAACGGTTATTTTCTGCGGGCCAACAATTACCACTGCATCCCCCGTTCCGCCGCGGAAAACATCACCGGTTCCCCAGACCACAAAACTAAGTGCAATCAATAAAATAAAAGCAATCGCAAATGGTGAGCGCAGGGAGTTCCGCATGGACTCGAGCATAAAACATCTCCGGGTATCTGGCGTAAAAGGCAGGGGAATGTATGCGCTAAGCCAAAAGCCTGCAAGCATCAATTGCCGTTTGTATTGCTAGATTTTGTCATCACTGCTAGTGACAGGCCATATTATACAAATCAGGGAATAAAAATGACCAGAAAAATGCTGATCGCCGGTAATTGGAAAATGAATGGCCTGCAAAAGAACCGTACGGATTTCCAGAATATGATTGATGGGATTTCACCTTCGGCATTTGATCTTCACGATGTGCTGATCTGCCCCCCTGCCACCTTGCTGCATACTTTTTCCAAAATGGCAAAGGGTTCAGGAATGTTGGTTGGTGGTGAAGACTGTCACCCGGCTGCATCCGGGGCTCATACGGGAGATATTTCCGCTGCAATGATTGTTGATGCCGGGGCGGACTATTGCATTGTTGGCCATTCGGAACGGCGCGCAGATCACAAGGAGACAAGCGCTCTGGTCCAGGAAAAAGCCAATGCTGTGCTGCAAAACTCGATGACAGCAATTGTTTGTGTGGGCGAGACTCTGGCCGAGCGTCAGTCAGGCAATGCAACAGAAGTTGTTACGCAACAAATAAAGGCCTCACTTCCCACAGCCGCAACCGCGAAAAATTGTGTCATTGCCTATGAGCCGGTATGGGCTATTGGAACCGGGGTTACTGCCACAATTGATGATATCGCAGAAATGCATACTGCCATTCGCAAATTACTGCATGAGATAGGTGGTGAGGCTCTGGCTGCGGCGCGAGTGTTATACGGAGGGTCTGTGAAACCTTCAAATGCTGCAGAAATATTTGCAATTGATGATGTGGATGGGGGGCTTATCGGTGGCGCCAGCTTAAAAGCAGAAGATTTCAACGCAATTGTAGCTGCAGCAGGGTGACCAGGGCCTGATAAGTAACCGGTTAATTCCGGAGGCAGACATAGATAGATGGTAAAGATTGTTGATATCAAATTGTCAGCATTAACAATAAAAACAAAATTATCATAGAGCGATGCTTTGCCTTCAACCCAAAGCAAAAGTGACTCAAATGTTGTGCCACCGCTGGACATACAGGGTTGATACAGATTCTACAGTAGCCATCATTCCAGATGGCTGTTGTGGTAATTCTCCCGTTTATGATGGTGTGTTACCTAACCAATGAGCCAGTCATCAATGGGACATTGCCGTAGGGCGTGAGGCCCATTTAGGATTGTTTCCTGACAAAGCATCCTTAGAGAAGATTGCTACGCAATCCCTAAGTATGAGGTTGTAGGGGAAATTTTTATTCAATCTTGTGGATGTGGCGGCAGCTTCTTTCGTGCTTAAACCAAAGCACATCGTCGCAGGATACTTAACTTTCTGGTTCGAATAGGATCGTGTGGTGCTCTTGCCATGGTACCAGATCGACGGGACTGAATGATATTCCGTTTCCTATTGCAGATCCTTTGCCATTCTAATTTAAGGGACTGTCTGTTGATGTTTAGTATTCACAAAGGTGGTTGATTTTTGCTGTTTATTATGTATAACGATTGTTCGATATAAATAAGCAGGTGCAAAATGCCAAAACTTGTTGATCGGGATTCTTACAAAAAGCAGATGCTGAATGCATCGTTCAAGGTGCTGGCGGAGAAGGGGTATGCCTACCCCATGCGACAGATTGCCAGCACTCTTGGTGTATCAACCGGCACCTTGTATCATTACTTTCCAAACAAACGCTTCTTGTTCGAGCAATTATCTGAACATATTGTCCGCAAAAACCTGCAAAAATCCTTTGGGCGCATTGCCAGCGTTACCTCACGATCTGAGCGAGCGACAATCCTGATTGACATATTGATTGAGGATAATGAGGAGCTAACTGCCCTTGTTCTTTTGTCTGTTGACTATGCCCGGATTGTTCCGCGCAAGGAGATGTCGGAATTTTTCAGAAAGTTTCTGGATGAATACATCAAGAAACTTTCACAATTATTGGAAATTACAGAAGAAATGAGCAGGTTGATAGTGTCTGCGGCTGATGGGATATTATTGCATAATTGGATAAATCGTGATCGGGCCTGTTTGCTGCAGTGCCTGTATCTGTTGCGTGATATGGTGCTGGTTTATCTGGAACACAGTGTGGATGGGCATTTGATCGCTAATACTGCAAGAGAGTGGTGATGCTGTATCTGGCTTTGAAGAATTTTCTTTATCGACCGGCACGACTGTTACTTACCCTGTTGGCAATAGCTGCCATATTGGCAGAGATTTTAGTGTTGGAAGGTTTTATGGCCGGATCGTACCAGCAATTGCGCCAGACGGTTTTACAGCGTGGCGGCGATGTGATGGTTTCACAAACTGGAATATCCAACTTTTTAGCTGCTCGTTCGGTTTTGCCGCAAAAAACCCGTGCGGCAGTAGAAGCAGTCGAAGGCGTAAAGACAACACATCCCCTGACCGTCATCATGCAGATTTATGAAGCTAAGGGACGGCTGGGCCCGATTATTATCATGGTCTATGATGCTTATGGCGGTGGCAATTCCGGTGGCCCTGTGAATATTATCGAGGGAAAACCCCCAACCGGATCAGGTGAGATGGTGATCGACCAGGCGCTATCAAAGCGTTACGATTTGCATCCAGGAGATATTCTGACGCTTTCAGATTATGATTTTACGGTTTCAGGAATTTCGGCAAACAGTGCCGCCTTGTTTACGCCATTTGCTTTTATAACCTATGACAGCCTGATCGATTTTTATTTTGAATCTGACATTGCCGATGATATTTCAGCCTTTCCCTTGCTTAGTTTTCTTAGTGTAGAGACCAAGGATGGTGCCGACCCCTTAAAAGTCGCGCAAAGAATATCCAAAGAGGTGCCGGAGGCCGATGCAATGCTGCCAAAGAGCATTGCTGATAATGACGAAAATATGGGCCGTGCGCTGATGGGGCCGGTTTTGAATTTATTGTTATGGCTTAGCTATATTATCGGAGCCCTTGCCATTGGAATGTTCATGTTTGCGGCAGTTCGTTCGCAACAAAGAAATTTTGGCGTATTGCGGGCACTGGGTTTTACCAGCCGTGATCTGATAATTGGCGTAATTGCTGAGGCTGTAGTGATTACCTTGCTGGCTTTGCCACCTGCAATTCTGCTGGCGGTTTTTCTGGCTGCACTGATTGAAATTTATGCGCCGGTTTATCTAGTGTTGGCTGCCGAGCCGGCAGCAATAATACGTACCGGCCTGATTGCCATCCTGCTTGCGGTTACTGGTGCACTGGCACCATTGCAGATTTTACGGCGTCTTGATCCGGCAACTGCATTTCAGGAGGCGTAAGATGCTAAAGTGGACATTGCAGGGATTGTTTTTGGCACCGCAGCAATTATTGGCCAGCATTGCAGCCGTGGCCGGGGCCTTTGTGCTGGTATTGTTTTTTGAAGGGGTGTTTTCCGGGGAAAGCGAAAAAATTGTCGCCATGATTGAACGCACCGAGGCTGATGTCTGGGTCATGCAAAAGGGGGTGGGCAATATGCATATGGCCAGTTCTTTTGTTTCTGACTGGAAGGTGGGTGCGGTGGCTTCTGTGGATGGAGTTAAAAAAGTCACCCCGATCCTTTATCTTAATTCGGTAATAGAGGCCGGCGGTCGTAGCTGGATATCCTTTATTGTCGGGATGGAGGCAGGTGATCCGCGTGCCGGCCCGTGGAAATCTGCGGGCGGTGCCATTGTCCCGGAACCGGGCGAGGCGATTGTACCTGATATTTTTGCTCTTGATGCCGGGCTGTCAATTGGCGATTCAATATGGATTGCCGGGCGTAACTTCAAGGTGGCCGGGTTTTCTGCCGATACCTTTTCCATGGCTAATTCTATTACCTATGTGACCCTGGATGATCTGGCGGACACCATATCAACAATTGGCGCAGTGAGCTATTTGCTGGTCGATGCCGAGCCGGGGGTTGATCCACAGGCTCTTGCGACAAAAATTATGGTGCAGGTCGAGAAGGTAAACGCTTTGACGCGAGAAGAATTTGCCAGACGTGATTTTTCAATTGCCGTACAAATGGGTCTTGAAATCGTTTGGATAATGACCCTGATCGGCGGTGCTTTGGCTGTGCTGCTTACCGGCTTTATTGTCTATTCCCATATTACAGGCCGAGAACGGGAACTTGCAGTTATGAAAGCCTTAGGAGTGCGAGATCGGGCAATTTATTTCAGTATTATGACGCAGGCATTGTTTATCGGCCTGATGGCTTTTGCTTTGGCGGTATTGGTTTTGCTGATTGCCATGCCCACTACTGAAATGCTGGCGCCGAAAATCTCTTTGGGGTTAAGCGCAAATGCTCTGGTTCGTGCCGGCTCTATGGCGATAATTGCTTCGCTTTTGGCCTCAATAATTCCGGTGCGCCGGGTGCTATCAGTGGATCCTGTAAGTGCGTTTCAGCAATAAGAGACAAAGGATGGAATATGACCAATGCAATTGTACAGGCAACAGACCTAAAAAAGACCTTTGGTAGCGGCAGAACACTGGTGCGGGCGGTTGATGGAGTTTCGCTTAGTGTTGCAGCAGGTGAACTGGTCACCATTACCGGCCCGTCAGGTTCTGGCAAAACCACACTGGTATCAATGTTGGGGGCATTGCTGCGGCCTACATCAGGATCGATTTTGATTGATGGCACTGATATTTCCACACTTGATGAGGCAGGGCTTTCAGGCTTGCGTGCACGCACAATCGGTTTCGTCTTCCAATCATTCAATCTGCTTGAGGCTTTAAGTGTACGTGACAATATACTGTTTCCGGCGCATTTGACTAAAGGCGGCGTAAAGCAGGCCGCGCCGCGCGCCGATGAATTACTGGAGCGTCTTGACCTGACAACACGGCAGAATGCTCTGCCGCGCACCTTGTCCGGAGGTGAAAAACAGCGTGTAGCCATTGCGCGCGCTCTTATAAATGAGCCCAAACTTATCATAGCCGATGAGCCTACTGGAAATCTTGACAGCAAAAGCGGACAGGAGGTGTTGATGATCATGCATGACATTGCCCGTGATCATGGCCGTTCTATTTTGCTGGTAACCCACGACCAGCGGGTTGAGGAAGTGGCTGACCGGGTGCTGTGGCTGGAAGATGGAGCTTTGCGTGATCGTAAGCAGGAAACCCGTGAATGGGCGCATGATCCGGTATGCAATATGCGTGTAGATGTCTGGAATTCGGAAATTTACAGCGATTATGATAATGTGCGTTATCATTTTTGCTCCAAACGTTGTCAGGACAGGTTTGGCAAAACCCCAAAGCAATATATTGGCGCCACGCCCCAATCACAAAGTCACCAGGAAGAGAGGCCATCATGATACGTTTTTTATCAGGAGCATTTACAATATTGCTGATGCTGTCACCACAAACCCTGTTGTCACAAAGCATAACGAACAGCGCAAACCGGGGCGCAGAAATAGCCAGGGAGGCAGATATTCGCGGGCAGGGGTGGAAAAGCAGCAGGGTATCTTTGACCATGATCTTGCAGGACAGAAAAGGTCGCACTAAAGAGCGAAAGCTCAATATAAGTGCACTTGAGGCACCTGATGACAGGGTAGGGGACAAGTCATTGGTGGTTTTTGACAGCCCTGCAGACTTGAGGGGCACAATATTGTTAAGTCATGCAAAAATTAAAGAAGATGACGATCAGTGGCTGTTTCTACCAGCTCTAAAACGGGTAAAGCGCATATCTTCATCCAATAAAACCGGTGCGTTTTTTGGTAGTGAATTTTCTTATGAGGACATAACTGCGCAGGAATTTGGCAAATACAGTTATGACTTTGTTGGTGAAAAGCCCTGCGGCGAATTGATGTGCTTTGTGGTCGAGCGCAGGCCTGACTATCCTAATTCGGGCTATTCTGTTTTGATTACTTATTATGACACCGGGGAATATCGGCCACAATTGATTGACTATATTGATCTAAAGGGCCGTCCGTTCAAACAACTGGTTTTAAGCGATTATCAGAAATATGAAGATAAATTTTGGCGCGCCCAGACCCTGACCATGAAGAACATGAAAACCGGAAAAACCAGTATTTTGCAATACGGCTCCTATGAGTTTGACATTGGGTTGACAGACCGTGATTTTACCAGAGGTAATTTGAAGAATATAAGATGAGACAAACCCTTGCGCTTTTGGTTGCTCTGTTACCTGCCAAGATATTATTGTTCCTTGCGCTAGCAGCAAATGGTGGCGAGCTTACAGTATCGGGGTCAGTTTCCGGGGAAGTTCGTTATTTTTTACAAGACCCCTTGCCACCTGCGCTAAGCGCCCGAAATATTTATCCTGCTTTTAGTTTTGAACCGCGTCTGGTTTACGAGACAAATAGTGGCAATGACAGTTTTGTTGTTTCACCTTTCGTGCGACTTGATAATAACAATATCGGCCGCAGCCATATAGATCTGCGTGAGGCCTATTGGTCGCACCGAGGGGATGGCTGGAGCCTGACTGCCGGTATCAACAAGGTATATTGGGGAGTAGCCGAGACCAATCAACTGGTGGATATTATCAATCAGGATGATGGGTTGGAGGAAGTTTTTGGCAATGAAAAGCTTGGCCAGCCAATGGCCAATCTATCTGTTTTCAGTGACTGGGGCACGGTAGATTTATTCATATTGCCGGTATTTCGTGAGTTGCAATTTTTAACTCCTGGAACACGTCTTACTTTGCCAATGCCGCTGAATGATGCTGAATTTGCTTCAGACAGGGGCAAGAGCAATATTGATTTTGCTGTGCGCTGGTCTAATTCAATTGGCGATTGGGATATTGCCATGTCGCATTTTAACGGTACCAGTCGCGAGCCGCAATTTCTCCTTAAACCCACCTCCATAACCCCGTTTTATGATCAGATAAGCCAAAGTGGTCTGGAGGTGCAATACACATCATCTAGCTGGCTGTGGAAGCTTGAAACCATTATCCGCAGTTCTAAAGGCGAGCAATTCTGGGCTGCGGTTGGCGGCTTTGAGTGGACCATATCCGGAATTTTTTCCAGTGGTGCCGATCTTGGCCTGTTGCTGGAGTATAATTATGATGGGCGTGATCCTATGCTTGCTCCAATTAGCATATATGACGATGATTTATTCCTGGGCACACGGCTGGCGTTAAATGATATTGATGATTCCAGCCTGCTGGTGGGGGCATTGCTCGATAGAAAAACCGATGCAATTGCAGTGTTCGCAGAAGCCTCGCGGCGGTTCGGGGATGACTGGATAATCGGGATTGAGTCTGGAATTTTTGCCAATGCAAAGTTTCCTGACCCAATAGCCTTTGTCAATAATGATGATTTTGTCACCATTAGCCTCAAGCGATATTTTTAGGGCCTGACCCCGGGGGCAGAGCTTTGCCTAAAATGTTCCCTTTGCCTTGGCCAAAGTCATGTATATGGCGCCAAGGGCGCTGATTATGGCCATGCCGGCAAAAGCCGATTGTACGCTTAATCCGGCCATTCCGGTGTAAACCAGTGCAAATTGTCCAATAATTGCAGCAGCAGCATTCATCAGAGCGCTTCCGGCCATGGTGCGGGCGCGCACATCAAAATGAGCGCGACGCTGGGCTATGGCCTGCAGGGGAACAACAAATACCCCCGAAGCCACTGATGAGCCAAACAGGGAAAAGACCAGTGGCCAGTTTCTTGAATCATTCAAAAATGGCCAGGCAGTATTGTAATTTAAGACTGGAAAGTTATTGCTTAGAAAATAGGTGCTTGTAGTAAAAGTCGCAAGCAGGATCAGACCTGCTATTGAAAACAGGATGGCATTGCTTCTGGTTGATAAAATTCCGCACAAAACCGCACCCAAAGCCGCGCCAACACTAAAGAACACGATCAAAACCGCAACGACTGAATTATCCAATAGCAGAACATCTTTTACATAGGTGGGCAGTATTGCCAAAAATGCTCCACCCATGGCGTAAAACCAGGCAATGCCCAAAACGGGTCGTAAAATTCGCAAATCCTCGCCAACAAATTTTAGCAAATTCCAGGTCTGTGCCAGAAAGTTCAGACTTATTTTCAAATCCTGCTCCGGTGGTGGGGATGAGGGCAAGAACCTAATGGCAATCCATCCGGCCAATGAGCAGGATATCAGCAGCAGGCTTATAAAAATTGGGCCATTCTCAGTAAATTTATAGGCTCCTTCATTCTGTGCCACCAGTGCCAGCGTGCCCACAAGGGATCCTGCCAGCGTAAACAGGAAAATATTACCACTGACCAAAGCATTGCCGGGAACCAGTTCTTCGCTATCCAGAAAATATGGCATGGAGGCAAGGCGCGCCGGAGCAAAAATCGCTGATTGGGTGCCCATTAAAAACAAGGCAAGAAATAATATCGGAGTGCTTTGCAGCAAGAATCCCACAGAAGCGATAACCATAAGAAAAATTTCGCCCAGTTTTGCCAATTGCATAATGCGGGTGCGGTCAAATTTGTCTGCCAATTGCCCGGAAACAGCAGAAAACAAAAAAATCGGAATAACAAATGTATTGGCTGCCAAAGGAACCATGTAACGATCAGGAATGGTTCCAAATTTTAACAGGCCGTATCCGGTTGCAATCATTAGTGAAAATTTTATGATGTTGTCGTTAAAGGCTCCCAGCGCCTGTGCCAGTAACAGGGGTGCAAATTTTCGCTGTGTAAGTAATTGTCCAGTAATTTTTGCAGACATATCTGACCTTTTCGATTTGACCGGCTTATTGGCCTGATTGCTCTGGCTGTTCTTAAGACGGGTGTCATTCAAATATTTATCAAAGGGTAGCGGGTTATTTGCTGCTTTGCCAAGTCTTTGTTATTTGATACAGGTGCCGGATAGCCTGATGGATGTTTTGTCGCAAAAAACTATCGTGGATCGGACTTTATGTGACTTTATTAACACGTTTGTTTCGGAACTTCGTTGATTTGCGGCAAATTTGGCTAAAATCTCCAATTTGCTGCCATACGTGTATTGCTCCAGATTAACCATCTAAGGCATGTTAGGGAATCGCTGCTTTTAGCGGTATTTGCAAGAAAATTACGATTGAGGGTAAATCGATGAGTAAAAAAATACTATTAACAGGGGTTTCTGCACTGATGGTCAGTGCAGTGAGCGCTCCGGTAGCTTTGGCACAAGCGGATGCCGAAGCCTATGAAGACAATATTGTTGTAACGGGTACTCGCCGTAAAGGCCGCTCTGCGGTTGATACACCGGCACCAGTTGACGTGATTTCCGGCTCTGATTTTGTAAATCAGGCAGGTGGCGATCTTACGGATCTGGTTCGGACAGCAGTTCCTTCATACAATGTGAACACCCAGCCTATCTCTGATGCTGCAACACTAATTCGTCCAGCCAATCTTCGTGGGCTTTCTCCGGATCAGACTCTGGTTCTGGTAAATGGCAAACGTCTAAAGCGTGCGGCGGTCATCACCTTCCTTGGTGGTGGTATTTCCGATGGTGCTCAAGGCCCGGATATTTCGGTAATTCCGGCTTTGGCGCTTAAAAACCTGCAAGTTCTTCGTGATGGTGCGGCAACCCAATATGGTTCAGATGCCATTGCCGGCGTGATGAACTTTATCCTCAAAGATGCATCCGATGGTGCAACTGTACAGGCTAAATACGGATCGACCTATACTGGTGACGGTGACGAATGGTCGGTTGCTGCCAATGTGGGCCTGCCTTTGGGTGACAATGGATTTTTCAATGTAACTGGCGAGTGGCGCAACGTAGACGACACTTCTCGTTCTGTTCAGCGCTCTGATGCTGCAGCTTTGATTGCTGCCGGCAATACTGCTGTGGCCAACCCGGCTCAGGTCTGGGGCCAGCCAAAAGTTGATGATGACATCAAGACATTTGTTAACATGGGTGTGGATTTTGCCGATAATGGACAAATCTACGCATTTGGTAACTATGCGCAGCGTCGGGTTGAGGGTGGTTTCTTCTTCCGTAACCCAACCAATCGTGGCGGTGTGTTTGCAGGGCCGCTTGTTGACCCTCTTACCGGTCTTCCTGATCCTAATGGTGTACCATCAGTGCGGGTAGGTGACATGTCCGGTGATACCGCCGGTGACTGTATTGCCGGTATTCCGCTAACTGGTACAAATGGCTTGATCCCTGATGCCGGTCTGTTGGCATCAGTGGTAAATGATCCAAACTGCTTTACTTTCCTTGAAATGTTCCCAGGCGGGTTTACTCCGCGCTTTGGCGGCAATCTGCGGGACAAGGGTGTAACTGTTGGTGTTAAGGGTGATCTGCCATTTGCTGAAAAAGTTGCCTATGACATCAGCTATACCTACGGCAAGAATGATGTTGACTTCTTCATTTTCAACACCGTTAACGCGTCTTTGGGGCCAGATACTCCAACCTCGTTTAACCCAGGTGGATACAGCCAGGAAGAAAACATTGTAAATGCTGACTTTTCCTATGATATGCCGGTTGCAGGCTTTGCCTCTGACTTGAATATCGCTGCCGGTTTTGAGTTCCGCTCAGAAGCATTCTCAATTCGTTCCGGTGATCCTGCATCTTATGCAATCGGGCCGCTTTCAGCTCCTTCACTGGCGTTTCCAAATGGACAGGGTTTCTCGTCCAGCTCTAACGGTTTTGGTGGTTTTACACCGGCAACCGCAGGAACCAGCAGCCAAAGCAATATTGCACTTTATCTGCAAACAGAGGCTGATGTTACTGATCGTCTGATTATGCAGGCTGCAATCCGCTATGAGGATTACACAGCTTTCGGCACCACCACCAATTACAAGATTGGCGGTATTTTTGAGGTGACTGAGGATTTCCGCTTGCGCAGTACCTATAGCACAGGCTTCCACGCACCTACTGCTGGACAGGCCAATGTAACCAATATTTCCACCGTGTTTGTTGGTACGCAATTGGTTGATCGCGGTACTATTCCGCTGACATCTGGTGCCGGCCAGTTCATCTCTGACTTCATCGTAAGCCAGGGCGGAACCCGTCCAACATTAGGCCCTGAGTCATCAGACAGCTTTACCATTGGTACTGTGTTCAATATCGGTGCAGCTACAGTCACACTTGATTTGTTTAATATCAATGTGAAAGACCGGATTGCAACTTCAGGAACCCAGGACTTTATTGGTGCTTTACGTATTACAGCAACCAATAATGGTGTGGCTTTCAGCCCTAATGATTCAACGTCGCAATTGTTAAATGCGCTGGATGCTGCTGGTGTACTAAATGCAGCAGATTTTGCCGGATCAGAAGATCTTACCAGTTTCAATTTCTTTAATAATGATTTTGATACTCGTACCAGAGGTGCTGATCTGGTTGTTACCATGCCATTTGATGTTGGCACGGGTTCAACCAATGCGGTATGGACGGTAAATTACACTGACACCCAAGTCAGTAATGCCGGCTCATTGGGCGCTGGCCGTATTCGTCAACTGGAAGACAATCTTCCTGCATGGCGCAGCAGCTTTACCGTAACCCATGATCAGGGGTCATGGAACTTCCTTGCAAGAGCTAACTATTATGGCTCTTACTTTGAAGATCACCTTGATTCAAATGGTGCATTCCCAATCAATGCAGGTGATGAGATCACATTTGATGCCCAGGTTGGTTTTGATGTGAGTGAAAACTTTGAAATCGCTGTTGGCGCACAAAACCTGTTCAACAATTTCCCGGATCTAAATCCTTGGGGTACAATCGTTGGGTCAAAATACCCTGCGACCTCCCCAATGGGATATAATGGCGGATTTTACTATGTTCGCCTGACCGGCAAAATGTAGGATATACATTAATACTAACGGAAAAGCCCCGGTCATTGCGACCGGGGCTTTTTTATAACCGGAACAGTATTACTTAAATAGGGTTAGCGGCAATGAGCTACATGCAGACCTGCAGGCAGTTTGGTAAACTTATCTCCACAAGCCTTATTTAATTGTGATTGGCGAATTTTGGCATGTTGTAAATCTGCGCCGGAAATCAATGCGCCTGATAAATTGGCTCCGGTAAAGTCTGCACCACCGAAATATCCACCTACCAATACGGCGTTTTGCAAATTGGCGTTTCTGAAACGGGCAGAAGTAAACCTGCCACCAAACAGATTGCTTACTGATAGGTCTGCGCCGGAAAAATTAGCCAAATTCATTGTTGACAGACTAAAATTTGATTGCCGCAATCGTGAGCCGGAAAAGTCCCGTCCGGATAAGTCCAGATAAGAAAGATCTGCCTGAAACAAATTACACTTTTTGCAAGAATCTCCATGGCGGACACGCTCAATCTGCCCGGCATTTTGTGCCAGTGCAGACGCAGATGGTAATAGCAATGCAATGGCTGCTATTGGAAAAAGGGCTTTCATTTATATGTCCCGTGCGATCTGTACATGGTCGCAATAAAGCACATATCCGTTGGTAATTTATGAACAACCGGTTGTTGATCCGCAAACATCACATTTCAGGCAGGTGCCATTTCGAACCAGAGTAAAATGCCCGCATTCGGTACAGGCATCACCGGTATAACCACGGGCTCTGGATTGTTCGCGAGTGCTGGAGCCAGGAGGAAGACCGTTTTTGGCAGTAGTGGCCGGGCCTACAGCGTCCAGAATACTGGTGGTGGATGCTAGTTGTTGTTCTTCATTTACTGTTTCTATTTCTGCCCGTGAAGAATCTTTGGCTTCTGACCCGGTTGGCAGAAACATCACCACATTCTTTGGCACCTGTCCGCGGGCAAAGCCTTTGGATATGTATTCACTGGCTGGAGCCTGATCCTGATGTTTACCCTTGTCGGCATCAATGCCTTTGCCAATGTTTTCCGTTAGGCTTTCAGTGTTGATATGAGCCAGATCATCACGGCCAAGATAGGAAACGGCAATTTCTCTAAACAGGTAATCAAGAATTGACGTGGCATTTTTAATTCTATCATTTCCTGTAACCAGACCTGCAGGCTCAAAGCGGGTAAACACATAAGCCTCGACAAACTCTTCTAGTGGAACGCCATATTGCAGGCCAATGGAAATGGCGATGGCAAAATTATTCATCAGGCTGCGAAAGGCGGCCCCTTCCTTGTGCATATCAATAAAGATTTCGCCAAGGCTGCCGTCTTCATATTCTCCAGTGTGCAGATAAACCTTGTGACCGCCGACGCTGGCCTTTTGGATATAGCCCTTGCGTCGATCTGGAAGTTTGTGACGTCTGGCCGGGGCTTCCACAACTCGTTCAATGACTTTTTCAACAATTCTTTCGGCGGCAATTCTTGATTTTTCCGGTGCCGGGGTTTCTGCCTCTTCGAGCGCGTCCAAATCATCTGCTTCAAACAATGAACTGTTAAGCGGCTGTGATAGTTTGGAGCCATCCCGATACAAGGCCACGGCCTTTAATCCCAGTTTCCATGCTTTATGATAGGCAGCGCCACAATCCTCGATACTGGCGCTATTGGATAAATTGATTGTTTTTGAAATGGCTCCGGAAATGAATGGTTGTACGGCTGCCATCATCATCAAATGGGCATCAACAGATAAGGTGCGGGTGCCGGTACGGCCACATTGGCTGGCGCAATCAAATACGGCAAGGTGTTCATCTTGAAGCTGTGGTGCGCCTTCGACGGTCATGGCTCCGCAGCAATACAGATTTGCCTGTTCGATTTCATTCTTGCTAAACCCGATAGCTTCCAAAATATCCAGTGTCGGGTCTTCGAGTTGTTGACGACCAAGCCCCAAGGCATCTTCACAAAAGCCATCACCCAGTGTCCATCTGGTAAATGCAAAGCGAATATCAAAGGCATCGGCCAAAGCACCCTCGACCTTT
>JALSYJ010000117.1 GCA_027071965.1 Robiginitomaculum sp.
AGTTTTAACAATGGTACTGGCGATTGGTCGGTGGGAATTGCCGGGTTTTATTTTAAGGATGACGGGCGCACCAGTCCATTTTCTGAAATGACGGTAGCCGGGAATATGTTGGATATTTTCAAAATCCTGCAACCTGCCGATGATTTAAAGCTGGAGCAGTCCGTTGAAACTCCATCATTGATGGTGCCGGAACTGGCTGTTGCCGGACAATGAAGCCAGAAAGATGACAGCCAGCCTCGCCTCTGATCTGCATATGATTGAAAATGCAGCCCGCAAGGCAGGGGCGCTGGCTATGGAGTGGTTTGAGCATCCGGGAAAGGTCTGGAACAAGTCCGACAATCATCCGGTGACCCAGGCTGATCTGGCTGTAGATGCCCTGTTGCGCAAAACGCTGTGCGCACAACGCCCGGATTATGGCTGGTTATCCGAAGAAACCGAAGATGATCGCTCCCGCTTTAACAGCAAGCGGTTGTTCGTTGTCGATCCTATTGATGGCACACGGGCCTTCATTAATCAAAAGCCGCATTTTGTTGTTTCCATAGCAGTGGTTGAAGAAGGCAAGCCGATTGTTGGTGCTGTATTTAATCCGGCGCTTGATGAAATGTATCTGGCTGCTGTGGGACAGGGTGCCAAATGTAATTCCAAACCAGTCTTCATCCGCGATTGTACCGGACTGGATGATTGTTTAATGATCGCCAGCGATGGTCTGTTTCGGCAAAAACACTGGAAACATCTGTGGCCTGATATGCAAACCATCAGCCGCAATTCCATGGCCTATCGCATGGTATTGGTGGCCGCAGGCAAGGCCGATGCAACACTTAGCTTACGCCCAAAGTCTGATTGGGACCTAGCTGCTGCTGATCTGATTGCCCGTGAAGCCGGAGCCATTGTAAGAGATATTACCGGCAAACCATTTGACTTTAATGAGGACCGCACCCAAAAGCCCGGCGTGATTTGCGCTGGTCGTAGCGTCTATGATTTGATAAGAACCCGCATACAGCAAAGCAAAGGAAACGCATCTGCCAATGACCAAGACTGAAGATAAGACTAAAAAAAATGAACCGCAACTCTTGCACATAGTGCTTGGCGGGGAGCTTGAAGACGTCCGAAAAACACGATTTAAGGACTTGTCAAAAGTAAACTTTATTGGCGCCTACCCCAATTATGCTACCGCCTTTAATGCATGGAAAGAAGCTGCGCACAGCTCGGTAGACAATGCCCATATGCGTTACTTCATTATTCATGCGCACAGATTATTCGATCCGGAACACGACCATCAGCACGAACACTAAACCTCAGAATCACCGCAGGCTGTGGCGGGACTTTGTCCGTCCCCATCTCGGGTTGATTGTAATTGCAACCCCATTGATGATTATGGTGGCCGGGGCTACTTCGGCCTATCCATTGCTGGTCAATTTTGCTTTTGAACTGCTTGAGGCAAAGGACAAAAGAGTTTTTACACTGATCCCGGCCGCCCTGATCGGGGTGGCACTTGTTAAAGCTGTTTGTCTATATGGTCAGGTCTTGCTCACCAATGCCCTGGCTTTGCGCGTGGTTAAAGACTTGCAGTCAAAAATGTTTGCCCATGTGCAGCAAATGGATATTGCCCGGCTGCTAAGTGATGCCGGAGGCATGCTGGTTTCACGTTTTACCAATGATGTTAACCTGGCCAAGGAAGCTCTGGTTCGTGCCTCCAACAATCTTGTACGAGATGTTCTGGTAGTGTTTGGTTCACTAGGGGCAATGCTTTATCTTAACTGGAAGATGGCAGTAATAATTTTAATTGTTTATCCGCTTGCCACTTTGCCTGTGATGTTTTTAGGCCGAAAGGTGCGCGGTATTTCACTGGCGGCCCAGCACCAGATAGGACAATTAACCGCCATGCTTACCGAAAGCATAGCCGGCGCCTCCATGGTCAGGTCTTTTGGACTGGAGCAATATGAGCAGGAGCGGGCCAATGCCGGTTTTGCCGAGCGTTACCGTCTGGCAATGAAACTTACAGCTACCAAAGCTGCCGTTGATCCATTTTTGGAAGTGCTGGCGGCGCTGGCCTTAGCACTGGTTTTAGGTTATGCAGGTTTGCGCGCCTTATCTGGAAGTTCTGCAATACCAGAGTTAATGGGATTTATTACTGCTATTGCTACTTTGGCACCGGCAGCGCGGGCTTTGGGCACGTTAAATGTTGTCTGGCAGGAAGGAATGGCCGCCATTGGCCGGGCTTTTTCCCTGCTTGATGAGCCTCCTGTCATTGTCGCGGCAGATAATGCTGCACCGCTTCAGGTGAAACAGGCAAAAATCGTCTTTGATAATATCAGCTTTTCCTATGGTGATCAGACCGAAGCCTTAACTGATATTTCATTTACCGCCAGAGCGGGAAAAACCCTGGCGCTGGTCGGGCCTTCGGGTGCCGGCAAGTCCAGTATTTTTAACCTGTTATTGCGATTTTATGACCCGCAGCGCGGACGGATTGAAATTGATGGGCAAAGCCTTGACCAAGTAGAGCTTTCCAGCTTGCGCCGCGCTATCGCCGTTGTCAGCCAGCACCCGGTTTTATTTGACAATACAATCCGCGCCAATATTGCCTTTGGCCAACCCGATGCCAGCGATGAGCAAATAGAACAAGCGGCAAGAGACGCTGCTGCAATTGATTTTATCAGGGAGCTTCCTGATGGATTTAACTATCTGGTTGGTGAAAATGGCAGTCGTTTGTCCGGCGGCCAGCGTCAGCGTATTGCTATTGCCAGAGCCATTATCAAAAATGCTCCGATCCTACTGCTTGATGAGGCAACCAGCGCGCTTGATACTCGTGCCGAAGCAGAAGTACAGACCGCTTTAAGACGATTATCTGCCGGGCGCACCACCTTGGTAATTGCTCATCGTCTAAGTACTGTACAGAGCGCTGATCATATTCTGGTGCTGGATAAGGGGCGCATCATCGAACAGGGAGATCATAGCGGCCTGTTAGCCAACAATGGCCTTTATGCAAAACTGGCCGAGCGCCAACTTTCCTAGAGCATTTTCGACCAATATGGGAAGTTTTTACGACACCCAAAACCTTGGGGTAAACAGCACCAAAACGGTAAAAATTTCCAATCGGCCAATGATCATGCCGGCGCTCATCATCCATTTGGAAATATCCGGTAATGATGAAAAATTGCCCGAAGGGCCAACTACCGGCCCCAGCCCCGGCCCGACATTGGAAATCGCCGTTGCTGCCGATGAAATGGAAGTAACCATATCAAGGCCGGTAAATGACAGACCAATTGCCAACACCGCATAACAGGCAAAAAACGCAAAAATAAATCCCAATACCGAATACAGGGCTGAATCCGGCAAAACCCGTCCATTATAGATCATGGTGTCCACTTCATGAGGGTAAATCATTCTGCGCACATAAGAGCGCAAACCCTCATAAGCCACCTGAAAGCGAAAAATCTTGATCGCACAAGTGGTTGATCCGGCACAGCCTCCTACAAACATCAAAATAAAGAAGAACGGGGCAGCCATTGGCCCCCATGATTGAAAATCCCCAAACCCGAACCCGGTACCGGTAATGATGGAAACCACATTAAATGTCGCAAGTCTTATCGGGTGGGCTGCGCCCACATGGGCCACAGAAATTATATAAAAGGTCATTATTGCGATCAGTATCAGCAATAAAATCAGGAAGCCCCGTATTTGCACATTCTTGAACAATGCTCCGGGATCGCCCCGAACCGCCAGAATATAGGCGGCAAATGGCAGGGCTGCCAACACCATGAAAATGCTGGCGGCAATATCGGCTCCACCAGCAGAAAAGGCGGCAAATGAAATATCGGAATTAGCAAACCCGCCAGTTGAAAGCGTAGTCATGGCCAGACAAATAGCGTCAAATGCCTCAATCCCAAGCAACC
>JALSYJ010000118.1 GCA_027071965.1 Robiginitomaculum sp.
TAACCCAAACTAAAACCAGACCTCCGACATTTGTATTGATGTGCAGCCGGGCAAAACACCTGCCCACATCCTATAAGCGGTTTCTTATCAATGGGCTTAGGGAGGATTTTGAGCTCAGCGCCACTCCGATCCGGTTTATAGTAAAAGCTGGCAAAAACCCTTATGTTGATGGCAGGCGCGGCGGGCAGGAAAACAAAAAGAAATGATAAGTCCTGCCCACCGAAAAGAAATGATAAGTCCTGCCCACCGATACGAATTTGCCTGATTGCTCCTAACTATTGCCTCTCTGAGTTTGGAACAGCAATTTTTGCCGGTTGAAGCTTCATGACCTTGGGCTTGCTTGGTGCTCGTTTTGGCTTTTCCGAACAATATATTTTATAGTTCCTTCGCTTGGAGACAAGATTATCGCCGGTCCGGATGATTTCCACCGCAGCCCAGCCTGTATAGTCCGGCTTGTTTTTTGCACTTTTTAGCTTCATTACGCCGCCAGATTTGGCTTTACCAACCCATTTGGTATAAACGGGTAGTTTTTGAGTGCCTTTTTGTAATTGTTTTTGTCTTATCGTGGATTCCCAGCCATTGCCCACATAGCGGTAACGGACGGTAAATGCGCGAGGCGAAGTGATACTGGCCTGAAATCTGGCCTGCAAGGGGCATTTTCTGAAGTACAGGGAATTCTTGTTCACCGTACCCTCTGAAATATTGCTTACCGGATCCATGGCAACTTTTATTCCATGTCCTGGACGCGGTGTCGTACTTGGTGGCCCTGGTCGTGGTTTTGGTGTTGGCAAGGGGTTTTTCCCGGCGCCTATATCACCCAAACAGGAAATATAAACTGGTGCAGAAATGGGTATGGCTTTTGTGTGTGGTTTTCGCAATCCCACATAATGCCTCATTTTTGCCTCACCCCTGATTGCATCATCAACTTTAAGAACAAAGCCCTGCTTTAGTATTTGTGCCTTGCTATTTCCCGAACGGGCGCTGCGCATGTTCAGTTCTGAGTTGCAGGCAGCAACAGGATCCATGCCGATATCAAGTTTTCCAATTGTAAGATTGGTAACAATTGTGCGCGGGCCATGGCCTCTGATACCTGCCTTGCTGTTTTCAAAAACTGTCCATCCCTTATTACCTATTTTTATCCAGCTTTCAGAAATCTGTCTGCCCACCGGGGCTCTGGCTTCCACAATCCACGGCTGTCCGGTTGTTTTGGTAAGATCGGCAATACCCTCATACCCGTTTGGGCTACCATATACCCTGATAACAGCTCCGCTTCCCTTTTGCGGTACCATGCCACCAAATGTTTTCACCATTTTAGGCATTGCAGGTTTTGCGGTCAGCTTTTCGCCATGGCTTAGCGCCTGCGCTCCTGCTGGTATGGCAAAAAGAGCCAGAACAGCACCGCTCACAGTCAGCATATGGGATTTTTTGTGGCTTTCGATAATCATAATATCCTCATAAGTCTATGTAATTGACAATACGCAACAACAATACCCATATGCATACTTGCCTCATACTGAAGTCAATGTGATTGCTTTGTTTATCATATATTCATCTTTGAAGCAATGAGATGCCAGTGCTGCTGCTGAACAAGTATTGCTTGCTGTGTTGCTGTAACAAATACAGTAAAGAAATATAAGGTTTTACCGGGATCCCCACCCCACACACAAATTGCTGTAATAAAATGCTCATAATATTCCGTTTATATTGGTCTGATGGTAACTTTCCTGTATTGTTTGGCGAGGTCACAACCGGCGTCATTCGGGGGTATCTGAAAATCAGAAGACTGCACAATTTGACGCATTTAAGGCTGGTGAAATTCTGCTAATGGACGATATATGAAAACCAGTTTGCTGAACCTCGCATCTCAAGAAGTTCCCCGCTATACGAGCTATCCCACCGCCGTACAGTTTCATCAGGGAATAACAGAAAAAACCTATGCAGGCTGGTTGCAAAACTTGCCGCAAAACCAACCATTGTCACTTTATGTGCATATCCCGTTTTGCCACCAGATGTGCTGGTATTGTGGTTGCCATACCAATATCGTATCCGGCTATGATCGGGTGCAAACCTATGTGGGTGATCTATTGCATGAGATTGAACTGGTTGCGCAAAAAATCCCGGATAGATCAAATCCTGTAGTGCAGTTGCACTTTGGCGGTGGCTCGCCAAGCATGTTAAACAGCGAAGATTTTATAAGCATAATAGAGGGCCTAAAATCAGGTTTTTCCTTTGACAAGGCAATTGAAATTGCTGTGGAAATTGACCCGCGCACGGTCGATGAGAAAAAAATTGCCGCTTATGCAGGTGCCGGGGTGAACCGGGTCTCGCTGGGCGTGCAGGACTTTAATCTTGCGGTTCAGGAAAAAATCAACCGTATTCAGCCGCCCGAAATGGTTCAGGAAGTAGTTAAGTGGCTGAGGTCTGCCGGGATTTATGCGATTAATTTTGATCTTATTTATGGATTGCCGGGCCAAAGCCTGGATCATATTCGGTATACAATCGAGCGTTCACTTGCCATGGAGCCTGAGAGGTTTGCAGTGTTTGGCTATGCCCATGTGCCATGGTTCAAAAAACACCAGCAATTGATCAGGCAAGAGGATCTGCCCAAAACAAACACCCGCATGCAACAGGCAGAACTGGTGAAAGAACTGCTGGTTGCTGCCGGCTATATACGAATTGGATTTGATCATTTTGCCCGACCTGATGATAATTTGGCGCGGGCCGCACAGGCAAAGAGCCTGCGCCGTAATTTTCAAGGCTATACGGACGATGATTGTGATACCCTGATTGGATTTGGCGCTTCTGCAATTTCAGCGCTTGAGCAGGGCTATGTTCAAAATGATCCGCATATGGGTAAATGGCGTAAATCGGTGCGCGAGGGATGTTTGCCCACTGTGCGTGGATTGGCTTTGAGCGATGAGGACAAATTCCGCCGGGCTGCCATTATGCAGATTTTAAGTCAGGGGCAGTTGGATATGGCGGCATTGTGCACCAAATTTGGCCGTGATGTGGACGCCCTCGATGATGCAATACCAAAGCTTCAGGATTTGCCCGGTGATGATTTGTTTCATCTTAGCGGGCGCAAAATATTGATTTTGGAGCAAGGCATACGTTTTTCACGCAATATAGCAGCCTGTTTTGATCCCCATTGGCAACCGGTTGCAGATCGGCACAGCGCCAGTGTTTAATTACTATGCTGTGACCTTAGGGCATTTTGTCTGCAAAATCCCGCGCTTAAAATAGCGAAGCGGTAGGACAGATAAAGACTCCCACTTTTGCTAAAAATGCAAATCCTTGTTTGTCGCATTTATTCAACCGCAAAACCCGCGCTCAAGTAGCCGCTAGGCGGTAGCGCACAAAAGAGTCCTCAAGTAGCCGCTAGGCGATAGGACAGATAAAGACTCCTCAAGTAGCGAAGCGGTAGCGCAGCAAATAGCTTCCCACTTTTGCTAAAAATGCAAATCTTTGTTTATCGCATTTTTGAACCGCAAAACCGGTACCCACTTTTGCTAAAAATGCAAATCTTTGTTTATCGCATTTTTGAACCGCAAAACCGGTACCCACTTTTGCTAAAAATGCTTTAGCCCTTTGCCCAATCCTGCCAGCGTATTGTCTCCATGTGCCGTTCACAATCCGGCAGGGCAAGTTCAACAAACAGCGGGGCAATATCCGCCGGTTGCGGCAGGCTGTCAGGGTCTTCGCCGGGCATGGCCTTGGCGCGCATGGCAGTAGCCACCGGCCCGGGGGAAATAAGATTCACCCTGATTGCGGAATGGGCTACTTCCTTGGCATAACATTCTGCAATGGCATCAAGGGCTGATTTGCTGGCAGCATAAAGCGACCAGAATGCTCCTCTGGCTGTTGCGGCACCGGATGTTACAAAAATCACC
>JALSYJ010000119.1 GCA_027071965.1 Robiginitomaculum sp.
TGCAAACCCTTTGACAGCCAAACCTTTCTATCTCATTATCAGCCTATGATACATAGACCAACAGCTTTTATCCGCTTTTTGCGCACAATACGCAATAAAGCGGACTATTGTTCCACCTATGTATTGTAAATATGAGGACTCTCATTCCTGCGAATGGGATTGTTATGCATTGAGAGATAATACGATTTCGGACAATATGAATAAATGATACAGCAATTACTATTTCCAGAAGAACACTTTTCGAAAGCAAGCTGGTTTGCGGATGCCCTTGAGGCTTTAGGAATTGAAGAAACATCGGGATGGCCCGATGCTTTCGGATCTTCGTTCCTCAAGAATCAAAAAAACTGCAAAACAGATAATATTCGTGTACTTAGCCTATTTAGTGGCGGCGGTGGGCTTGACATTGGATTTCATGATGCTGGATTTCAAATTGTAGAATGCAATGAACTTGTGCAAGATTTTGCTGCAACATTGTCTCGAAACAGTACTTCATCGGGGCGCTTGCATGGTTCAAAGATCGTCTGCATGGATATCAACGATTATGATCCAGATGTTGAAGACATAGATTTCATCATTGGAGGCCCACCGTGCCAGACATTCTCTGCAGCAGGTGCCCGAGCGGCCGGAGTGAATGGAATTGATGACGACAGGGGGAATCTTTTTAAGCAATATGTGCGAATTCTACAAAAACTGAAACCCAGAGGCTTCCTTTTCGAGAATGTTTACAGGATTGTAGGTGCGCAGGGCGGAAAACCATGGAAGTTAATACAAGAGGCCTTTAGCGAAGCTGGGTATAAACTTCACTGGAGAATTCTAGATGCTGCGGACTTCGGGGTTCCTCAGTTTAGAGAAAGACTCATTATTGTAGGATTACGAGAAGGTGATTTCCTATTCCCATATCCGACCCACGGCCCAGATTCCAAAGACAACCGCTCGTATTATTCCGCAAAGCAAGCAATCGAGAATGTGATCTCAAGATCGAAGGGAAACTCTATAGGAGGAAGGCACGGGCACTTACTAAACGACATACCGCCAGGCCTTAACTATAGCTTTTACACAGATCGAATGGGTCATCCCACCCCGCTATTTGGGTGGAGGTCGAAATTTTCTGACTACCTTTACAAGGCTGATCCAGACACTCCAGTTCGAACAATCAAAGCCCAAGGCGGACAATACACCGGTCCCTTCCACTGGGAAAACAGAACATTCACAATTGAAGAGCTTAAAAGGTTACAAACATTTCCCGATGATTATGAGATTGAAGGTAACAGGCAAAAAATTATTCACCAGTTAGGAAACTCGGTTCCCCCGCAGTTGGCACGAGTACTAGCATTGAGCATTGCTCAACAGGTATTCAAGCGGACTCTTCCATTTGAGGTAGAGCTTTTACCTGAGTCCGCACAACTTGGCTTCAGAGCAAGAAAGAGCAAGCTCACAAAGGTATACGCAAAAAAAGCAAAAGAGGCCATCGACAAGTTGCCTAAGAGGGGCGTCATAGATGCCAGTCCAAATTCATGCAAAATAGGCGATTGTTACATCTTAAGAGATGACTTTGTCTTGGAGCCAGCTCTTGGCAATAGATGGGACTATTGTTTCGACCACGAGGTAAAAGACGGCAAAGTTGACATCGCTGTTACGTCCGCAACTGATGGTTCCGACGTCAGGTATTACTATCTGATAAAGCCCAGGAACAAGGCAGTGAAAAATCTGATGATTTCTCGTATTACTATGCGCTCATTCTCAAGCAACCATCGATCAGTTACTGCACTATGGAAGTATTTGGAACTCCTGATGAAGAGGTGCTTTCATAAAGATGATCTTGTTCAGTTTTTTGGCTATTACCAATATTCAAATAACTACTCTATACAGCTCAAGTTGGATGATCCTGAATTAGGGAAATCTCCTTTCTGGAAGGTTCTTGCAGAAATTACGCAGGGCACTTTTGTTGGGAACATTCGCTCCCTGTCAGAAGTCTCTGCGGCATATGGTGTTGATAATGACACTTTACTCTACCAATTAAAGAATATAAAAAAGCTTGGTTATGAGATTCGCAACCATAACACCAACCAACAGATAAAGGATGGCAAGTTGCTCATTCCATACTCCTTTCCGAGCTTGAATGAAAGAAGCCTTCAACGGTTAACGGAGCTATAGAATGAAATACAGTGATAATTCACAGAATCAGAAACACTTGCGTGTATACGAAGATAGAAGCGAATATCATGCCGAAGATGGCAAATCAGAAACCTTCCATGAAGGCGCCATCTCAAATAATGCAAAAAAACGAATAAAACAAGTTAAGGATACATTCGAAGACGGTTTTCTAGACAACCTCATTGGCTCCCTGATCAGCGGTGCGGAGCAGACAAATAGCTCGGATGTAAGCAGTGTTGCCGAGGGATGCGTGAACGGTCTTGTTGATTCTCTAACAAGCGAGGTGGGCCGTGCCCTAATCGGGTTATCTGTCATGCAACTATGCGTTAAATCGATTGCTCCAGACCAGAATATTAGACTCCACAAAGGAAGCGTAAACCGTGCATCGTTTTCTTGGGTTGAGGGGATTTCCATGCGGACTCTGGACAAAAAATATGTAACACCAATACTACGCAAATACGGATTACTTAGGCTAAATGCTGATGGGTTCATGATGACGCGCAGTCTTGCCGAGAATTACCCATACACTCACCTATACAAGGCAAACCTCAGAGGTGCACGATCTGAATGGCTTTCCCTCGTCGAAGAAGTCGAAGAGAAGAACACATCGGCGCTCGAAACACTTAAATATCTTCTCTCAAGATTAATCAACGCAGCAGCAGATTTTTCAGGTGAAGCGGATTCTCTCCTGTCTGAAGCAAAGAAAGTCGTTGAGAAATGCCTTGCTCGCGACATTGTTATGTCAATTCTTTCTCAACATTCCGAGAACTCCGATTATGCTGCTCGTTTACTAGAAATAAACATGCACGCACTTATGCAGGCCGCAGTGGAATCTGGAGCATTTGGCGATCTGGAAGTGAAGCCTCTCTCACAAATGAGGTCCGCAAATAAAAAGCATGGGAATATCGGAGATATAGAGCTACTTGAAAACGGTCAAATTATCGAATCGTGGGATGCGAAATACGGCAAGGGATATCTGAGAGAGGAAATTGAAGAGGTTGTTGAAAAGTTCCAAGATCACGACAGCGTTAAGACTGTTGGCTTTGTAACTAATGTGCCAATTGACAGGACAGATGAAATTCAGAAAAGAATTGATGAAGTGGATCAGCTGTACTCGATCACTCTTAAAGTCCTTCCATATCTTGACTGGGTTAATTTGATTTACGACAGAGTCTTGGCTTCTGAGATGATTTCAGAGGCCGAGTTTAGTCAAAACTGGTTCACCATGTATTGTCATTATCTAGCTCAGAAGCGTAGGGATGTAGCTCCGATTGATGAACCATGTTTGGAATGGGTGAAGTCTCTACAGCAAATAATAAGAGAATTTGCATAACAATTGAATTCACCGGACAAAAATAGCTGCGCGATTTTTTGCCGGTGATTCATGACGTTATGTAAGAAAAATGATGGTAAAACTAAGGCTTGTTTCGTACAATCACCAAGGTTTAGAAGGCAAACCTGAAGCAGTCCACATTTGCTGCCACCAAGCGTAATACAATTCGTAGTCACCGCGTTCAGCTAAAGATGTCGCGGAAAAGACAGTTCCCGACCATAGCCATGCCGTAATCAATGCGAAAAAGACGGTGACTGGCCCCATATCACGGCGGGCTGCCCAGAAGGTTAAGATAAGTAGCGGCCAAACAAGCATAGCCGATACGCCCGCATCACCCCAACGCCCAAGCCAAGCATGACCAGCCCCAGGTATCATCGCTGCCAACAAACCTGGCATAATAGAC
>JALSYJ010000120.1 GCA_027071965.1 Robiginitomaculum sp.
GGGCAAGAGTTATTTTCCTCATCAGCAGCCCCATGCCGGTTTTGATAAAGTATAAATCCGCCAAAGCTGCGGCGGTTCTGATCGCTTTTTTGGATCGTGAACAAATATATCCGATCCCTGCGCCCATAGGATATCTATCTGTAATCAGCGTATAATATGTTGTTATTATTGCTATTTATTATCATCTAATCAGGAAAAGGTTTGCATCTATCCCCGGCGGCGCTCTCCGGGCCAGCTTACCAGATGATCTTCTAAGTCCTCTGTGGCAATTTCGGTTTCGCAAACAGAGCGATCCTGTACTGAAAACCCTGCCTCATGGACGCTGTTGTCACTGCCACTGATCAGATGGTGCCAATCTGGCAAGTCCATACCATTTGCCACCAGCCGGTAAGCGCAGGTTTCGGGCATCCAGTGCAGCTCTTTGACGTTTTCGGCAGTAAGAGTCACGCAATCTGGAACATTGGCGCTACGATTATCATAATCGGAACATCGGCAGGCATGGCGATCAAATAACTTACATGCCACATTGGTTGTGTGTATCTCGTCAGTTTCCTCATCCTGCAACCGGATCATACAGCACTTGCCGCAACCATCACAAAGCGACTCCCATTGCGCCCGTGTCCAGCATGTCATTGGTTGTTCTTTCCAAAACCTGTTCATGGAAAAAGCTTTTACGGCCACAATTTAATCTTTGCCAGCCTTTTATTTGCATGAAATTCAAGTTACCAAAATCCATGAAATCATTTCGAGCTGACATCTTGCATGCTGAGGGCTTGCGCAAAACCAGACGGCGGAACCGATTGCTCTTCATTGGGTTTGTCATTGGCTTTATCGTGATCTTAGGCAGCATTGGCATTGAGCGCTATTTATTCAAAGACTCCCCTGATCTTCCTGAAAATCTGGACGTATTGTGGTCTATTGGCAGGCAGCCATCTTATGTGCTTCTGGATATGGAGGGAAAAGTTATGGCCCGGCGCGGCCCGCGCTATGGTCAGATCATGAGCGTGGAAGAAATGCCCAAAATGCTGGTACAGGCATTTATTGCCATTGAAGACCAGCGCTTTTACGAACATGACGGCATTGATGAAAAAGGCATTCTTAGAGCAGTATTAAATAATTGGCGAACCGGGAAAACCCTGCAAGGCGGATCCACGATCACCCAGCAATTAGTAAAGCTGTTACTGCTTAGCCCCGATCAAACCCTGCGACGAAAAGCGCAGGAAATGCGGCTGGCACATGCACTGGAAAAAAGGCTGGATAAAAACCAGATACTCAGCCTGTATCTGAACCGTATTTATCTTGGTAATAGGGCTTATGGTGTTGTTGCTGCTGCCGAGCGGTATTTTGGCAAACAGGTTGCAGAATTAAACCTGTCAGAAATTGCAATACTGGCCGCATTGCCCAAAGCTCCTTCAAAATTTGCACCCCATAAAAACCTTACAGCAGCACAGGCACGCGCCAAACTGGTTCTGCAAGCCATGGTAAAAACCGGCGCCATATCAGAACAACAAAAACTGGCAGCCATTAACTCTCCGGCCACAGTTATCCGCAGAGCCAAAGAGCAAGACCATGGTTATATCTTTGATATGGCTATCAAACAGGCCCATAAATTTACCGGAGGACGGGTTCCTGATCTGGTGATTCAAACCACAATTGATCCGCGTTTACAAACCATTGCTAAGAATAACCTTCGCTCCTTGATATCCCAGAATTCTGCCAGCAAAAACGTAAATGAAGGCGCCTTGCTTAGTATTGACACCAAAGGCGCGGTCCGCGCACTGGTTGGCGGCCTTTCTTATGAAAACAGTAATTTTAATCGGGTTGTTTCGGCGCGCAGACAGCCCGGATCATCATTCAAGGCATTTGTCTATGCCGCCGCACTGGAAGCGGGATTGCACCCAAACAGTATCAGGCGCGATGAACCTGTTGAGATCGCGGGATGGTCGCCAGAAAACTATAGTGGTGATTATCGTGGACGTGTCACAATCCACGAGGCCTTTCGCAGATCAATAAACACAATAGCAGCCCAGATAACAGAAGATATAGGCGCAACCAAAGTAGTTGAGCTTGCCAAGCGCTTTGGTTTCAGTGAAGACTTGCAACCACTGCCATCCATTGCCCTAGGTGCGCAAGAAGTTACTCTTTGGGAGCTTACTCAGGCTTTTGGCGTATTTGCAAATGATGGAAAATTGTATCGAAACTATCTGGTGACCAAGGTTTCAACTTCTAGCGGCAATGTGTTGTTCCAACGCCCGGACATTGAACCTTCTTACGTCTTTAAACAGGATCTGGCCCAAAAAATGAGCACAATGATGCAGGAAGTCACCCTTTTGGGCACGGGCCAACATGCCCGCCTTGGACAACGGGCCATCGCAGGAAAAACCGGGACCTCTCAACAATGGCGTGACGCATGGTTCATCGGGTTCTCTGCGCAATTCATTACTGGTGTCTGGGTCGGAAATGATGACAATACCTCAATGAAAAAAGTTACCGGCGGAACTATTCCTGCACAAATATGGCAAAGTTATATGGCTGATGCCCATGCTGGGATTGCTCCAAAGCCACTAACCGCACCAGAGCCGCAAATACTCTCCGCAACAGACGAAGGACTGGCTGCATTTTACACTGAATTGTCGGAAAGTTTTCGCCAACAGACTCTTGGTGCGCAAACTCCTTAAAAACAGCATATTGTTGAATGTTTTTTAAGAGCTGAATGTCATCCTTGTCTATAATTTACGGAGGATTATGTGGCTAGGTTTCAGTTTATTTTGTATTTGCTTGCAAGCAGCTTTTTGTTGAGCAGCCCTGCATTTTCGCAATTGATGGAAGCAAATACTGAACGTGCCGGAGCCACCTATGCTAAAAGCCCTGCCGGAGCAGCCGGCCCGCGACAATGCTGGAGTGCTTGTGCCAGTGATAACAGGTGCAAAGCCTGGACATGGGAGCGTCCGGGAATAAAAGAGCCCAGCGGGGTCTGTTCCTTAAAATCATCTGTTATGCCCGCACAAACCAGCCCGTGTTGCATATCTGGAATTGCACAAAAACTGGAACAGCAGATTGAATTGGGACTAGGCGGCCAACCCCAAAATACATCCTATGGATATGGCAATAATTCGCGCTCACCATTTGCGCGTCAGGCAAATGGCAGATTTGATGAATAGAGGTTATTGATGACTCCACCGACATCATTGAACAAGCTGGCGGAACTGGCCACCGAAACCTCGTCACAGCGCAGGCGCGAATTATTGCGTGAGCTTACAGATCTGTACTTTGCCAACCACAATACTTCTTCGGAGATTGAGAACGAGCATTTTGAGGAAATATTTTGCCGGGTAACCCGTGAAATGGACAAGGAAGTCCGCAAGGAAATGGCAAAAAAGTTTGCCCCTAAATCAAAGGCCCCATTAAAATTGCTGCGGCAATTGGCTAATGATGAAATTGATATTGCCTCTCCGGTATTGGCTCATTCCTCGGTGTTGCAGGACAAGCATTTACAAGAAATAATTGCAACGGGCAAACAGCCGCACATGCGCGCGATTTCAACACGTGATGATTTGGGAACGGAGGTTACCAGCGATTTGGTGCAAGCCGGTGACGATAAAACACTGGTAACTCTGGCCAGCAATCAAAATGCCAGATTTGACAGACAGTCCATGCAGACCATGGTCTCACGCTCAGAAAATGTTATTGCCCTGCAGACTCCGCTGGTGGAACATCAGGATCTGCCGCCTGATTTGATGAATGAGATGTATGCTTTTGCGGAACAAAAAGTCAGAAAGCGGATTTTGGAGCGTAATGAAGACATTGATCCGCAGGTGCTGCAAGAAGCCTTGCGCAAGGCAAAACATCAGGCAAAGGAACCTTCTCCTCCCAGGGACAAGGGCTTTGCAACTGCCAAAGAGCAAATCAAAAAATGGGCAAAAACCGGTGAACTTGATGGATCAAAACTGGTTCAGCTTGAACGGGAGTCAAAGCGTCTTGAGTTCACATTGGGAATGGCAGAACTTGCCGGTGTGGATTTTGATGCAATAGACCGGATTTTGAAGCGATCTGATATGGATGCTCTGGCATTGATATGTCGGGCAATCGGATTTGATTCTTCCCTATTTGTGACCATTGCCCTGCTCACGGCCAAAGAAGACCAGGCCAATACAGGCAATTCACGGCAGATCAGGCAAATGTTTATATCCATTCCGGAAAATGCGGCTCGCCGCACCTTGCGGTTTTGGCAAATGCGGCAAAAGCTGGAAAATACACAAGCAGCCTAAGCATTGACTCGAACCTGACTTAACCCGGGTACAATAAATCTGATTCTTTTGAGACAAAACCGGCCCAGGGCCAGTATATGTTAATTAGGCACATTCTGCGGGCAGGTGCTTGACTTTTGTGGTTTGCGCACTAAGTTCCGCAGACTTTCTGACCGGCAGTGTCGGCTAGAAGCATCACGGGATGTCACGAAACCGCCGTTGCAATCGCAGTCTGAATGATTTGGCCTGCCGGTTCGTGTCTGTAAAAGAAGTGACCTATGTCAAAACGTCATACTCAAAAATACAAAATTGATCGCCGTATGGGCGAAAACATCTGGGGTCGCCCCAAAAGTCCGGTTAACAAGCGCTCCTATGGCCCGGGCGAACACGGCCAGCGCCGCAAAAGCAAAGACTCAGACTTTGGACTGCAGTTACGCGCCAAACAAAAGCTCAAGGGCTATTATGGCAATATTACTGAAAAACAGTTCCGGCGTATCTATTCCGATGCGCAACGCTTTCGTGGTAACACTTCGGAGAACCTGATTGGTTTGCTGGAATCCCGTCTGGACACTTTGGTATATCGCGCCAAGTTTGTACCGACAGTTTTTGCTGCGAGACAATTTGTCAACCACGGCCACGTCACCGTAAATGGCCGCAAAGTGAACATTCCAAGCTATCGTTGCCGGGTTGGAGATGTCATTCAGGTTCGCGAGAAATCCAGGTCAATGGCTCTGGTTCTAGAAGCTCTGGAAAGCCCTGAACGTGACTTGCCAGACTATGTAGAAGTAGACGGCAAATCCATGAGCGCCACCTATTTACGGGTTCCGGAGTTTGCCGATGTGCCATATCCGGTTGTCATGGAACCAAATCTGGTGATTGAGTTTTACTCATAGCAGCTTTTAACAAATTGCTATGGTCAAAAGCTTAAAAGGGGTCGCATTGCGCGACCCCTTTTACTTACTTTAATCCCGTATTGACCCTTAAAAGTCAGGGCATCCAGATATAAATCTAATTTGCTGTAATGTCAGGAAAGCACGCCTTTTTCCTGTAACAGGGCTTTTAGCTCACCGCTTTCATACATTTCGCGCATAATGTCGCTGCCACCAATAAATTCCCCTTTGACATACAATTGCGGAATAGTCGGCCATTCGGAATATGCCTTAATCCCCTCGCGAACCGCCATGTCCTCCAGAACATTTACCGAAGCAAACTCCACCCCAATAATATCCAGAATTTTGGTGGCCAGAGATGAAAAACCACATTGCGGAAAGACTGGAGATCCTTTCATAAACAAAACAATATCATCGGCTTCAACCGTAGATTTGATATGATCGAGAATAGCTTGGTCAGTCATGGCACTTGCCCTTTTTTTATAACGTGTATCAAACAGCTAAGAAGCATTGACACATTCGTCAAGGCACGATTGCCAATCTTGTACATGTCCTGATTTTGTACTTGAGGTCAAAACCACATCAACGTGCGGATTTGCAAGTGACCTACGCAAAACTTCCATGGTATCTTGTTTGCTGTAAGTGCCGCCACGGCGCAAATATCTGGCCATATACCATAAATCAGCAGGATTTAGCGACCATCTAAATGGCTTTCTGGTGTGGGCCAGCATTTCAATTCCGATAACCGTACGGCCCGCCTGTTTTGCACAATTTGCCACAGTCATATTCTCTGGCAAATGCTTCGGGCCCATTTGCAACATAATAAGCTCAAACTGTGGGTATTGCTCAAAAATAAGCTCCATAACCCATTTTCTGCCAACCACCCCCAATGCTCGCACCAGACCTTCCGACTGCATCCGCTCCAGCACGTGTAACAACTCGTCCGAAAAATCTGAACGGGTCAGGCCATGCAGGAACAAGCCATCCACATACTCAAGCTGCAGGCGCCCTAAAGACCGCAACAGGCTTTCGTACAAGCTGTTCGGGGCAAAATTTCGCTGTCCACCCTCTGTAACCCCGGCCTTGGTGGTGATAAATAGTTCATTGCGTTCAGAGCGGGCCAAAACTGCGCCTAATCTTCGCTCGGCTTCTCCGCCACCATAGGATGGGCCAGTATCAAAAAACCTGATACCACAATCAATAGCAGTTTCGATCAGTTGTTCAGTTTTGGCTGCTGGAAAAAACCGGGAAGCCAGAGGCCCGGCAACGCCAAACCCCATTTTCCCCAATTGCGAACTATGAGCTGCTGCCACAATTACTCCGCTGCCGTTTCCAGAGCCAAAGCATGCAACTCACCGCCCATTTTCCCCCGCAAGGCTGAATACACGGTTTTGTGCTGCTGGATTCTGGACATTCCTGCAAAGCTAGCAGAGACAATGCGCGCCTTGTAATGATCACCATCTCCGGCCAGATCAGTAATTTCAATTTTAGCATCCGGGATCGCTGCTAAAATCATTGCCCTGATCTCACTCTCCTGCATTGCCATGAATGTTCTCCATATATTTCACAAGCCATCCTTCCCATTTCTTGCGCAGGTCTGCAACTTTGATCCTAGCGGCACCTATTTTGATATCATCGCCGACCACTTCACCTGCAAACACGAACGGAACATGTTGTTTATAAGCCAGTCTTTGCAACTGGTTTAGTTTATGACTTGGCACCGCAAGCAAATACCTGGCCTGATCTTCTCCGAACAACCACGCATGATTGGGCATTTCATCATGAGTCTCAAGCACCATGCCCACATCACTTGCCAAAGCCATATCAGCCGCAGCACAGGCCAATCCACCATCAGACAGATCATGCACAGCCCGCACTAAAGACTGCTGAATTGCCTTTTTGACGAATTTGCCATTGTTTTGCTCAACTGACAGCTTAACCGGCGGTGGCATGTGTCCCGAAAGTCCTTCGATTTCCCGCGCATACAATGAAGACCCGAGCCAGCCGCTGGTCTCACCAACCAAATATAACAGATCGCCAACTTCTGCGCCGCCAAAACCAATTACATGATCCAGAGCTTTGACAATCCCGACACCGCCCACAGTTGGTGTTGGCGGAATAGCTTTGCCATTGGTCTCATTATACAAGGAAACATTACCCGAAACCACAGGAAAAGAAAGCTTATCACAGGCTTTTGCCATGCCTTCCACCGCCTGTACGAACTGTCCCATTATTTCCGGTTTTTCCGGATTGCCAAAATTAAGACAATTGGTAATCGCTATTGGTTTGGCTCCAGAGGCAATAAGATTTCGCCAGCTTTCAGCAACTGCCTGCTTGCCGCCGCGATAGGCATCTGCCTGTACATATCTGGGAGTGCAGTCAGAACTGATCGCAACAGCCTTGTCCGTTCCATGAATGCGCACAATTGCTCCGTCACAGGAACTGGCAGAATCGGCCAAGGTATCGTTCATGACGTGACGGTCATATTGCTCCCAGACCCAGCGTTTTGACGCCATATCAGGACAGACCATCAGCCTGCAAAGAGCATCTACCGGATCACGCTGCGGTAAATCCTCGGCATTTAATTCCGGTGCAGGCTCCTGCTTTTTCCAGGGACGGTCATATTTCGGCGCAAGATCCGAAAGCGGAGCTATTGGTAAATTACAAACAGTTTCACCCTTGTGGTTAAGAACCAGTCGTCCGGTATCGGTAGTCCTCCCGATAACATCCACATCCAGTTCCCACTTGGTAAAAATCTGCCTGGACTGGGTTTCTGTTCCCGGCTTTAAGATGATTAACATGCGTTCCTGACTCTCAGACAGCATCATCTCATATGCTGTCATATTGTCTTCACGCTGTGGTACCATATCAAGGTCTATTTCAATGCCGACCCCACCCTTGTCAGCCATTTCAATGGATGATGAGGTTAAACCGGCTGCACCCATATCCTGAATAGCGATGATATTTCCCGTAGCCATCAACTCAAGACAGGCTTCTATCAAACGCTTTTCCGTAAACGGATCACCAACCTGAACCCTTGGGCGTTTTTCCTCCGTATCATCATCAAATTCCGCCGAAGCCATGGTCGCCCCGTGAATACCATCTCGCCCCGTTCTTGCTCCCACATAAAGAATTGTATTTCCAACACCCTTGGCGGCTGAATAGAAAATACTGTCGGCACGGGCCAAACCCACACACATGGCGTTCACCAGAATATTACCATTATATCCCGGATCAAAGTTCATTTCACCGCCTACGGTTGGAACCCCGACACAATTGCCATAACCGCCAATACCGGCAACAACGCCAGCCACCAGGGATCTGGTTTTGGGGTTATCAGGCTCGCCAAACCGCAAAGCGTTCAATAATGCAATTGGCCTTGCACCCATGGTAAAAACATCCCGCATAATGCCGCCAACACCGGTGGCTGCACCCTGGTATGGTTCAATAAAAGATGGATGATTATGGCTCTCCATCTTGAACACCACAGCATCACCATCACCGATATCAATAATCCCGGCATTTTCCCCGGGCCCGCAAATTACCCGTTTGCCCGTGGTTGGAAACTTGGCCAGATGAATACGCGAGGACTTGTAAGAACAATGCTCTGACCACATTACCGAACAAATACCAAGCTCGTTCAGATTTGGCTCCCGGCCTAATTGCTCACACAGGCTTTCATACTCTTCATCACTTAGCCCATGCTCGGCAATTTGTTGCGGTGTCGGGGTTGATAAATCGCTCATCGTATCATTTCCATCAAGGTATTGAATAATTTATATCCATCCCCCCTTGTTTTTCCATGCACCATGGCCCGCTCCGGATGCGGCATCATGCCCAGCACATTTCCCGAAACATTACTAAGTCCGGCAATATCATTGATGGAGCCATTGGGGTTGTTTTCATAGCGAAACACCACTTGTTCATTGTCTTCAAGTCTGGATAATTCGTCCTTTTGGGCAAAATAATTTCCATCATGGTGCGCAACAGGAATGTCTAGATACTGACCCTTTGTGAAACTCCCGGTAAATGGCGTAGAGGTTCGTGTAACCTTCAGTTTTACTGGTTTACAAATGAATTTCATGCCAGCATTTGGGAGTAATGCTCCGGGTAAAAGACCAATTTCAGTCAAAACCTGAAACCCGTTACAAATACCCAGAACCAGACCACCTGCCTTAGCATGATCAAGCACATGCCGCATGACAGACGACCGGGCTGCCATCGCACCGGGGCGCAGGTAATCACCATAGGCAAAGCCTCCGGGCAGGATTACCAGATCAACATCAAAGAATGTTGTTTCCCGATGCCAGACCATTATCGGCTGCTTGCCAGTTACCTGTGCAATGGCCTCAGCAACATCGCGATCACAATTGGATCCGGGAAATACGATAACAGCAACACGCAATGGCTGATCCTCCTTTGCAATTCAAACCTTTGCCTTTACGATCAATCCAGTATTTCGACCGAAAACTGCTCAATCACCATATTGGCCAGCAACTGCCCGCACATGGCTTCAACCCGCTCCCGGGCCAGAGCATGATCTGTTCCGCTTAGCTCAAGCTCAATAACCTTTCCCTGACGCGCACCTGTTACTTCGTCATAGCCCAAGGATGCTAAAGCTCCGGCAATGGCCTGACCTTGCGGATCCAGAACACCGGGCTTTAGTTGCACATGCACAATTGCTTTCATGGCTCATTCTCCATTGCAACCACTTTTAAGTCAGGACGATCTTTTAGCACTCCAAGCCGGCGCGCTATTTCCGCATAGGCCTCAGGCACATCACCCAGATCCTGACGAAACCGATCCTTGTCCAGCTTGCGTTTCGACTGCACATCCCAGAACCTGCAACTGTCTGGGCTTATTTCATCTGCCAGAATAACACGCATCATTTCTCCTTCAAACTGGCGGCCAAATTCCAGTTTGAAATCAATTAGCTGGATGCCAATAGCTCCAAACAGGCCAGAGAGGAAATCATTGACCCGAAAGGTCATGGCAATCATGTCATCCATTTCCTGTGGCGCGGCCCAGCCAAATGCCGAAATGTGATCCTCAGAAACCAAAGGATCGCCCAGATCGTCATCTTTTAGATAGTATTCAATAATTGGTCTGGGTAGTTTTTCACCTTCTTTAAGTCCCAAACGCTTGCAAATAGTGCCCGCAGCCACATTACGGCAAACCATTTCCAGCGGAATAATTTCCACCTTTCGCACCAATTGCTCACGCATATTCAAGCGCTTGATAAAATGGGTAGGTATGCCAATAGCCTCGATACGGGTCATCAGGAATTCACTGATTCGGTTATTAAGAACCCCTTTGCCTTCAATCTGGCCGCGTTTTTGGTTGTTAAATGCCGTGG
Source organism: Robiginitomaculum sp. (assembly GCA_027071965.1). Taxonomy (GTDB): domain Bacteria; phylum Pseudomonadota; class Alphaproteobacteria; order Caulobacterales; family Maricaulaceae; genus Robiginitomaculum_B. The sequence goes on from JALSYJ010000120.1 coordinate 10,494, forward strand.
CATCATCCTTAAAATGCGCGATCAAAGTGCCCGCTTCAGGGCCCTCATAGAGTATCTTTGCCTTACCTTCGTAGATTTTTTTTCGCCTACTCAAACCGTAAATTTCCTAATTTATGGGGGATATATCCACCGCCAAGACAAGATTTTACAAGTAAAGACCGATCAGCATGCCCAATTGAGCATATGACCAGAATCACTTTTGCAAATCTGGGGCAACCTACCGCAGCAATTCCTTATCCACAATCCAATCAAATTGATTGATTCCAGTCGAACTTCGGAGTAACCAAAATAAACGCCCGATAACAAAATGGACAAATATCCAATGAATACGTTTGATGATCGAAAAACCGGTTTCGAATCCAAATTTGCTGTAGATCAAAATCTGGAATTCAAAGCCGCCGCCCGCCGCAATAAATTGCTGGGATTGTGGGCGGCCGAACTGATGAACAAGTCAGAAGCCGAAGCTGAAGAATATGCCAAGCAGGTTATTGTTGCTGACTTTGAAGAAGCCGGTGATGACGATGTCTTTCGCAAGCTGCGCAGCGATTTAGATGCTGCCGGAGTTGAACAGTCGGACCACCAGATACGTCGCAAGATGGATGAAATGCTCGAACTGGCCCGCGAACAGGTGCGCTCCGAAAGTTAAAGCTTAAAAACCCAAAACTTAAAAACCAAAGGCCCTCAAAAAAACTACATAAGTTTTTTTGCGAGTTTTACGGTGGAAAAAGCGAAACCTCCGAAACATAACGGGCAAAGGTGAATACGGTAATACGCCTTAACCCCAAAGCGTAAAAACCCTTATATTTTTCGTTTTCTTGCTTGTTTACAATGTCAAAGAGCCAAGGCAAGTGCGCCTTTCTCTTTATTATAACCCAAACCTTTTTATGAGAGGACGAGTATAAATAACCCGTAAAATCCCAAGGGTCATGCACGGTCAACAAGGGTCAGTACAGGGTCATTGTATTATCCATGCACCGACCAACAAGTAGCATGCAAGGTGAGGAAGGGGCATGCCCCACCCTGATAAGGGTCACATGCAAGGGTCATCAATTTTGACGAGATGATTTCGAGAACCGACTTTGACAAGATCAATTCTGCAGGACTGACTTGCCGCGCTGAAGACGCTTGTCGATAGTTGCTATTATCACCGCCAGACTATCGCGCATGGTCAGTACATCAAGCACGGTTTCAGTATCCGGGTCCACCAACAACAAGAACCCGACCTTACCCTTGTTTTTGGCATAGATATTGGCCAATTTTTTTTCCTCGGCCAAAGACTTAAGCTCTTTTCCCTTGACCATGGCAAAGGAGAAATCAAACCGGACAAAGTCCACAGGGCGCTCCGCAAAAACAGGCTTGGCTGCCTCCACCTTGGGGTCAAGCACCTGACAGGCACCACACCAGTTTGAATAGAACATAACTGCCTGTACCGGCTGATCCTCCTGCACCTGATCATAAGCAGAAGCGGCCTGGGATTGTGCTAAATCACCCCCCGGCTCTGTGGCCAATACTGCTGGTGCCAATAATAAGGATATGACCGCAACAATATTTGTGAGTAATTTTGGCAAAGTCATTTGTCCGCTCTTGTTATGTCCGGTCTGTTAGCCCGGTCTGATTAACGTCTCATTCTGCTGGGAGGGCAAACAACGGAGCCCGTATCACGCTCACCAGCAGCAGTTGAGCCCACCCGGGCAATTGCCCTCCTGAAGCTTTCTTCAATCGCCTCGACCGAAAACAGCTTGTTTACGCAATCAATGCGCTCGCCCGTATCAGCGGCCAGCAGCACCACCATTCCGGTGGTTCCGGCGTAGGCATTATAGGTGGCAACCACATCCTCATCCAGCGCTGTTTCCATGGCCTTGTCCCAGGTTTGCGCATTGGTAAAATCCAAAGTTATGTGCTGCACAGCCAAAGAAGTGGTTTCCTGTTTCGCCTGCTCCAGCTTTGGCCGCAGCACCAGACAATTTGAACACCAGTCAGCATGAAAATATACGGCCTTGACTTTGGGCAATGCAGGTTCTTCAGAGGCCGCAGAGGGCATAATTGCTGAACCGGCCAAAATACCTGCCACCGCCAAGGAAATAACAAGACGCAACATAACCAACTTCCTTTTCGTTAAGAATGATCAATACCAAAAGCACATTTTTGCCCAAAGCAACAATCACAAATTCGTAAGAAGAGTTAATTTCGCCTATCAGCCGATAGAAATGAAATTGCTAATTATCAGGAGTGAACACCCGTTCAAAAATATGATCGACCTGCGCCAAATGATACTCAATGTCGAACATTTTTGCGATCTCATCTGCACTTAATGACTTTCGCACGTCCTCATCAGCCAGCAATTGTTGCAAAAAATCCCCCTCGCCGCGCCATGTTGCCATGGCGTTTCTTTGCACCAGAGCATAGGCTTGCTCACGACTAATTCCCTTTTGGGTCAGCGCCAGCAACACTCGTTGCGAATTGTGCAAGCCCCCCAGCTTGTCCAGATTTGCCTGCATGTTTTGTGGATAAACCACCAGATTTTCAATCACTCCGGCCAATCTGTGCAAGGCAAAATCCAGATGAACACAAGCATCAGGGCAAATGCCGCGCTCGACACTGGAATGGGAAATATCCCTTTCATGCCACAAGGCCACATTTTCCAGAGCCGGGGTTGCTGCCGAACGGATTAGCCTGGCCAGTCCGGTCAGGTTTTCTGTTAAGACCGGATTGCGCTTGTGCGGCATGGCTGAAGAACCTTTTTGCCCGGCAGAGAAGAACTCTTCCACTTCCAGAACTTCGGTGCGCTGCAAATGCCGTATTTCAGTCGCAAGACGCTCAATGGAACTGGCAAGAACCGCCAAAGCGCAGAAAAACGCCGCATGACGATCACGGGGAATGATTTGCGAAGAAATCGGCTCAACCTCAAGACCCAGCGCCTTTGCCACATGAGCTTCGATCTTTGGTGACAGATTTGCAAAGGTTCCAACCGCACCGGAAATTGCACATACTGCAATTTCCTTGCGTGCAGCCTGCAATCTTTCACGCCCCCGGTCAAATTCAGCAAATGCCTGCGCCAGTTTTAGTCCAAAAGTGGTAGGCTCGGCATGGATGGCATGACTGCGCCCGATACAAACCGTATGTTTGTGCTCCATGGCGCGTTTCTTTAGTGCCGCAAGTACCCGATCCACCCCTTCCAGCAATAAATCCGTTGCTCTGCTCAATTGCACCGACAAGCAGGTATCAAGCACATCGGATGAGGTCATACCCTGATGCACAAAGCGCGCATCCTCGCCCACATGTTCGGCCAAATGGGTCAAGAACGCGATTACATCATGTTTGACTTCACGCTCGATCTCATCAATGCGATCAACATCAAACTCCACATCCCCTTTTAAGCGAATATTCTTTGCAGCAGACTGCGGGATCACCCCCAATTCAGCCAGCGCGTCACAGGCATGGGATTCTATCTCAAACCAGATCCGAAAGCGGGTGGCAGGTTCCCATATTTTCAACATGGGCCGACGTGCATAACGAGGTATCATCCAAAACTTCCCTTCTAGCCTGACCTCCTACCCTTAGAAGGTGAAGCTCATTGCGATTAGCCCGGTATGGCGCACCTGGCCTCCATCAGCACTAATTGTCCGGGCCGGGCAAAACCTGAAACTTCAATTTGTATCAAATCTGGCCGATTCGGTATTAGTCTGGTACCAAATACCCGCGAATACGCAAAAAGAAACCCATCAAAATCAGCCGTCTGCAAAACATTACCGCGAAGATATGCCTTGATGCTCACACAGCCTTGTAAAGAGCCTCCCTTCAAAGCCAGCTTATTACGCAAATCCATCAAGGCACCCTCGGCCTGTACTTTCATTGCGGGCGGTTTTTTGTCCGGCCAGGGCGGGGGGGATGCAAAAAATGTTTCAGCGATTTCCCTGTCGTCCTGCGCAGCAGTCGGCGGAGCCTTTACCGAAGCCTGCCCACAGGCAGACAACGCCCCGATCATGACACAAACAACAAGCAAACGGTTCATATTTATACTTCCAGCCGATCCATTAGTTGAGTCGAATATGGTTCATTATGATACGGTTTTCTTGAGCGATCAGCCATTCTTTCTTGAAATTTTGCAAAGTTATCCCCAAAAAAAACAAAAGGACCCGCGCATTACCACCCTGTAACCTGAGGGACACATTAACATGCAAGCCCATTTTTGTACCATAAGAGAACAGCTTAGCATAGAATATCCCGCCACAATCAACCAACGGTTCCAGATGCGCAACTATTTGGCGTAATGTCTGGTGTGTGGCAAAAAAGTTGCTAATATTGGCGCATTATGTGGGGCGGTCCCACAGGTTTTAGGCGACAGTTCGTCGCATCGCCCGTTCGTGGGTGGCCCGAGCCATTTATTTTAGATGGCGGTTTAATTTGAGAAGACATGTCATTTTGACTTTCTTCGCATTTTGGATATCGGGTTTTAAGGGGAGAAAGAAATGCATTATAA
>JALSYJ010000121.1 GCA_027071965.1 Robiginitomaculum sp.
TTCCTGCAGATAAGCCTCAGCCGGGCGAGATTGTCCCGATTTGACACTATAATGGGTTGGAATGTTTAATGCAGTGTTTCCGATATGAATGTTTTATCGAATAGTTGCGAAACAGGCGCTTGCTATGGTACACCCCCTTTCGACTGGTATGGATCGATCGCGAGGGAGCTGCGTTAGTTTCAAACGAACCAGGAGTATTTAATGTTGAAGAATAAATTGCTTGCTGTTGTTTTGGTTTTTGCAGGTTTCACCCCGGCTTTTGCTGATGGTGGGTGTAAGGCTCCAGACAAGCCAAAATTACCTCCAAATGGAGCCACGATCACCTATGACCAGTTGAATACTGCAGCAAATCTGGTAAAGGCATATGCCAAGGCCAACCTGTCCTATAAACAGTGTCTGGATGGCATTATTACCAAGCCCGAAAACTATAGTCGTGATAAATGGCGCTCGGCATTGCAGGCTTACAATCAAAGTGTGCCGACAGAAAATGCTATTTGGGGGCAATATGAGAAACTTTCAAAAGATTGGATTTCTGCCAATCAGGCATCCAAGCGCTAATTGCATTATTCAAAACTCTTTAGGTTCAGTATTCAGGAATATCTCATGAGCAAGTTTAATTTTATTGGAGCGCTTTTCTTAATGGCAAGTGTTTCAACTGCGGCGATTGCTGTTGATGGGTATCGCCCGCAAAATGATGCGCAACGAAATTACAAGGCTTGCCCTGCCAAGGCCATGGAAGAAGGGGTAAGGCTGGTAACTCCATTTTGCGGCAGCCTGCCCGCTCGCCCGGTGTTTCCTGATTATGAGACTGCTTTTTCCGGCAAATTATCCAGGGCGGAGTTGGATGTGTTCTCACAACGGTTAAACCGTTTTAAGAATCTGGTCGCACAATACCAGGTTTGTATCAACACTAGGGTGATGGCTGATGGCTCCTTGCCCACAAAGACACTTGATTATGCTGCCTGTGCTGATCAGTGGGCTGTGGGGCAAAAGGGTCAATCAGCCGAAGAGTGGGGTTTTTCATGTCTGGGACAGAATGATTGGGAAAATCCGGGATCATCTGTGCCCTTGCGCTGTTTTGCCGAAGAAGAGTAGGCTGGCCGCAAAACAGCAATCAGGCGGATCAGGATTTTCTGCTTGTTTTAGGCAACACGGGACTTCTTTAAATCGGCAATAACCGACATATTGCATTTGGCTTGCTGTTTTTGGTGATGCTTCTGGTTGGCGTCTCCAATTCCATGTTGTTTGTGATTTTGCCATATCTTACCCGGCAGTTGGGTGCCGGAGAGATGTATATCGGTTTGATCTTTGCCGCGTCTTCCATGCTTTACATGTTTTTCAGCCCGTTTTGGGGCTGGCGTTCTGATCATTTTGGTCGCAGGCCGATTTTGCTGATCGGTATTTTGGGCAATGGGTTTTCCCTGTTAGCCATGGGTTTGGTTTCATCATGGATTGAGAGCGGCATGGCAACGGCGGCCATTGCCCTTGTTCTGCTGGCTTTGTCCCGGGCTATTTACGGATTGGTTGGCAGCTCCATGCAGCCGGCAGCACAGGCCTATATTGTGGATCGCACCAGTCGTGCGGAGCGAACTGTCTTATTGTCATTGCTGGCAGCAGGTGCCGGTTTGGGCACAGCATTGGGGCCGCCATTGGCCGCATGGCTTGGCAGTGGTTTTGGCGTGCCCAATGCAATGTATTTTCTTGTTGCCTTGTCGGTAGTGTTTTTTGCTTCGGTGTCAATTGGCCTGCCCGAACACAAAAAGCCAACCGCACGGAGGTTAAGCGGGAGGGCATTGCTGGATATGATTGTTGACACCAGGCTGCGCACCTTGCTGATGATAGGGGCATTGAGTTGGATGGGGCAGGGCATTTTTTTACAGACCCTGTTGTTCTTTTTGGCTGATCGTCTGGGTTTGACGGCCCTGCAGGCTTTGCCGGTTTCCGGGACAATTCTGGCGGCCGGGGCGATTAGCGTACTGGTGATGCAATTTGGCTGCATTCCTTTGTTCAGACCAAATCCAAGACGGTTAATGGTGGTGGGCGCCGGACTTGCAGCTTCGGGGGCCATGCTGATGATATTTGCAGCCTCTGTCTGGATTATTGCCTTGGCATTTGTTCTTGCCTCTTCGGGCTTTGGTCTGCTGCGCCCCGGCATTTCCAGCGCTGCCAGCTTGCGGGTGTTTGACCATGAACAAGGAGGCGCCGCCGGATTGATCGGGGCAACGGCAGGTGCCGGCTTTCTTCTTGCTCCGTTTACCGGGTTGGCTCTTTATCAGTTTGTCGGGCCGTTTGCGCCATTTGCACTGCTAAGCGCCACCTTGGCCGGGGCGGTTATTCTGGCCATGATTCAGCCAATTGATCACAGCAATGAGCGATTTTGACCCCAGCCTTCTCCCGGTCGGGAGATATAGTTAATTTCGTCAGATTGATAATATGTGGCTGCCCCCTAGTGCACGTCCGGTGTTTTGTGGTTGACCCGTAAATTTTCCAACATCTGGGTGCTGGCAAAGCCATCGGGGATCAGGCCTATTTGGTGCTGATAGGCGCGCAAGGCCCGGCGGGTGTTAGGCCCGGCCATGCCGTCTACACCACCGGGGTCGTGTCCGGCCTGTTTGAGCAGGCTTTGCATTTCCTTGATTTGTGCTCTGGACAGGGGTTCTTGGTGTTCGGGCCAGCTTTCGGACAAGCCATCTTTGCCGGCAATGGCGCGAGACAGCAAGCCAACGCCAAGAGCATAGGCTGTTGAATTATTATAGCGTTTGAACACGCGAAAGTTTTTTCCTATCAGGAGCTTGGGCCCTAAAGCCCCCGCAGGCAGCAAGAGCCTTGCTGCATCACCTAATTCTTCCTGTTGCCATTTTCGTCCTGAATAAGGCTCGGCGCCACGGGCCTGCCATGAGCCAATTGACAATACCGTGTCATCGGCAAGTTCATAGGCAAATCCGGGTTTTAGTTTAATCTCTACCCCCCAGTCCTTATTGGCCTGCCATCCATGGCGGCGCAGATAATTGGCGGTTGAGGCCAGAGCATCTGCCTTTGAATTCCAGATGTCCCTTTTACCGTCGCCATCGCCATCTATTGCATAGGCCAAATAGGTGCTGGGCAGGAACTGGGTCTGGCCCATGGCGCCGGCCCAGGCTCCGGTCAGCTTTTGCCGTGATACGTCGCCTTGTTCGAGCATGGTAATGGCGGCCAGCAATTCACCCTCGGCCCAATTTCTTCTGCGGCCATCATGAGCCAGAGTTGCCAGCGAACGTATTATATCAAAATCACCCTGAATTTTCCCATAGGCGCTTTCAAGACCCCAGATCGCCGTAATAACCGTAGCTGGAACCCCGGTTTCATCTTGCAGTCGGTGCAGAAGTTCCTGATGCTGCTTTAGGGCCGCTTTGCCATTTGCGACCCGTAAATCTGAAACCGCACTGCGCAGATATTCCCAAACAGGCCTGGTGAATTCCGGCTGAAAGCGATCACGTTCTAAAACTTTTTCATCAGGGGTCAGGCCCAAAAGCAATTCGCGCACCACAAGTTCCTGATGACCCTTGGCTACAGCTTTTTGTATAAATTGCTCCCGCCAGTGCTCAAAACTTGAATCTCGCTCAGAAAGCGCGGGCTTGTTGTTTTCCTGCGCTATTGTCTGATTTACGGGCAGTGCAAAGAGCAAAACAAAAGACACTATAAAAAGATAAATGTGAATACGCATAAAATCTCATCCAGTTTAACGCAAATCCTGGTTGACAGGTCTGCTTTGCGCCCATAAGTTCCGCGCCTCTTGCGAAGGGGCTGTTATTGGCGCTTTTGTAATTTTGATCACATATATAGCAATGGAACCGGGACTATGAAAGTTCGCAGCTCTCTGAAATCCTTAAAAACTCGTCACAAAGACTGTAAAGTGGTTCGCCGCAAGGGTCGTTTATATGTGATCAATAAAACTGACCCGCGTTTTAAGGCGCGTCAGGGATAGGCTCCCGACCCTGGGTTCAGATTTATGCAAATAGTTTAATTGCATGGTTTTTAAGGAAATGCTGAACCAGTATAAGCCTCCGGGTTGGAGTAGGCTTGCTCAAAATTGATCTGCGGTTATGACTTCCCACGCTTGCGGGTCGCTGCGCAGGGCTTTTACGGCCAGATAATTTATCTGGTGACCGGCCCGTCGTACCCGATATTTGCCCAGCAAGAAACCACCAATTAAGGAAATGTCGCCAATGGCATCCAAAACCTTATGGCGTACAAATTCATCGGCAAAGCGCAAGCCCCCAGTGTTTTCAATATTACCTTCTGCAACCACAATACAATTGTCCAATGTGCCGCCAGCGCCTTTACCGCTTTGTTGCAAATCCCTTATTTCGCTGCGCAGCACAAAAGTTCTGGCAGGGGCTATTTCCTGGGCAAAGCCTGTAGCGGTCACATCAAAGCAATAGTTGCTTTTCCCGATGGCCGGGTTTTGATATTCAATCCCAAGATCAATTTCAAATCGCGAACAAGGGCTAAGCTGCGCATGGCTTTGTCCGGATTTTACAGTAACAGGCTTTAGCACCCTGATAAACTTTCGGGGCCGGGCTTGATCTATGGCCCCAACCGCTAACAGATCATCGCTAAAGTGTTTAGAGCAGCCATCCATGGCTGGAATTTCTGCTCCGTCTATTTCAATTCGTACATTTTCTATATTGTGGGCAAGAAGGGCGCTCAGCAAATGTTCCACGGTACTTATTTGTACACCATTGTCATTACCAAGAGCAGTGCCGCGCCGGGTAGCAATCACGCTGGAAAGATCGGCCTTTATAATTTGCTCATTTTTAGGAACATCTGTCCGAACAAAGTAAACCCCGCTATTTGCCGGAGCGGGGTGTAATTGCATTTGAACCACGGCACCCGTGTGCAACCCAATTCCAGCAAAAGATATCGGTGCAGATAGTGTGTGCTGCGAACAAACAAGGGGTGAAATAGAAGATTGCACGGGCGGCCTTTGTCGGGTGAATACTGCCAAAAGACCGCAAGTCCTGCGGGCAAGGCAGGCGGACAGGCAGTTTTAGTGAACTACTACTCCTTTGATTCTTTGCCAAGTTCAGCAAAAGATCCAAACACGCTTTCGGCGTCTACTTCCCCAAGGGGCTCTGCGGCTATTGTCTCAGGCGCTTCTTCCTCTGCTGGAGCCAAAACATCGGTTTCTTCCTGATCTGGAACAATGCCGTTCTTTTCATCGGCAATGCGTTTCTTTTCAGCAGCTTTTTTTACCACAGCATCAAGATCAATTTGCGTGCAAAGCCCAACAGAGACCGGATCAACGGGTTTGATTTGCGAGGCATTCCAATGGCTGCGCTCGCGCACAGAAACAATGGTTGGCTTTGTTGTGCCGATAAGTCTGGATATTTGCGCATCGGAAACTTCCGGATGATTGCGGACAATCCAGGCAATGGCATCTGGTCGGTTTTGGCGACGTGAAACCGGTGTATAGTTGGGGCCCTTGCGCTTTTGCTGCATTTTTTCGGCGTGTTTTGGAACAACAGCCTTCATCCGGTAATCAGGATCAGCTTCGGCTTTTTCAATTTCATCGCGAATCAACTGACCGCCACTGATCGGATCCAGACCGCGAACGCCCGCTGCCACATCTCCATCGGCAATACCTTTAACCTCAAGCGGGTGCAAAGAGCAAAAATCCGCGACCTGGGCAAAGGTTAGGGCTGTGTTGTCTATCAACCAGACGGCTGTTGCCTTCGGCATCAAAATATCAGTCATTTCGCAAGTCTCCAAAACAAAAAGCCCGGCCTGATCAGCCGGGCTGCACCAGTAGCAGATCAGCAAAATGACGCCGAGCCTGCAATTAAGTCTCTTTATAGGAGCATTTTTAAGAAAGGCAAAGTAAAGATTCAGCAGATATCCTTGGCTTTTGACCTGAATTTATTGTCTGGTTCTGGTGTTTTTGATGAATTAGGGTTATGTTCGTAATTGGTAATTTGGAAAAACAATGCCAATGAATGATATAGACGAACCCGCAAAACAACCACGGCAACAGTCGCCTGGCGATGATTTGTATGACTTCTCGGTTGAGGAGTTGCGCGAAAGAATAGAGCTGTTTGAAGCTGAAATTACCCGAACAAAGCAAATTCTTGCTAAAAAAACTGCTGGAATGGACGTTGCCAATGCTTTGTTTGGAAAATCTTAAAGAAAACGGCAGGATGCTTGCAACGTATGGATCGATTTCTTCCTTTTGCTCCTTTTTGAGACGAGATATAAATTATGACCGATGAATTCGCTGCCAGATTGAATGACTTTACCGCTTCTGAATTGTTTACACGAAGTTTTCGTGAAGGCATGGATTTGGTGGAAGAGGCGGCAGCCTATCTTGACGGGCCGGGCCGCGAAGAATCCCGCGCTCTGCCGCGGGCGGGCGCTTTGGCTTATGCCGGCGAGAGCATGCGCCTGACCACACGTTTAATGCAGGTGGCAAGCTGGTTGCTTGTGCAGCGGGCGGTTCGCGAAAAGGAAATGAGCATCGAAGATGCCTGTGATGAAAAATACCGGCTGGGCGATGATGCTATTCGCAAAGCAAATTTTTCTGGTGCCGAGACCCCTGAAGCCTTGCAAAAACTAATTCAGCGCACAGATCAGGTTTATGATTCCATTCAGCGGCTGGACAAGCAGATTTACGGTGAACAGGGCCGAAACGGCCCAGCTAACCCGGTATCAGAGCACCATGCGCGATTGTCGGCAGCTTTTGGAGATCGCTAAAGCATTTTTAGCAAAAGTGGGAAGTTTTTTTGTGTCCTATCGCCTAGCGGCTACTTGAGGACGGGTAAATGTCCTACCGCTTCGCTACTTGAGGAGTCTTTATTTGCGCTATCGCCTAGCGGCTACTTGAGGAGTCTTTTAATCTCCTATCGCCTAGCGGCTACTTGAGGAGTCTTTATTTGCGCTACCGCTTCGCTACTTGAGCGCGGGTTTTGCGGTTCAAAAATGCGATAAACAAGATTTGCATTTTCAGCAAAACTCTTTGGCGATGTTATGATTTTAGCGCAGAAAAAACTGTTTCCTATTTTCCCCAGGGGATAATGACCAGAGCAGGAGCAAGATATTTGGATTTTCAGCTTTGCCTGCACCCGGGAAGTGACGCACAGAACCCTTTTGTTTTTAGGGTTTGAGAAGAATATTTACCTGTCAAAGAGCTCATTTGCCGGGAACTTTGGCCCCAACCCTTATATTATAACAGTTCTGGTAAGTGGGGGCAGGTTTTGCACTTATCCCCTTATCCCAAGGGTCAGTCATGGTTCTTAAGGGTCATTTAAGGGTCATCTGGTTATCAAAAAGTACTATTTTGGTATGATTACAGGGCACCTCAAGTATCACTCAAGGGACAGCGAAAAATCACGTTGACCCTAAGAGTGACCCTAAGGATGGCCCTCGCCACTGACCCTCGCCCACAACCGTCACTTGCGGATATTTCATGCCCTACCGCTTCGCTATTATCGGGGCGGGCTTTGCAGCCGAAATGTTCCAAGATAAAGGTTTAATAAACTTTGGTTCGTTTGATCTAAACGCCTAACTGGCTTTTATCGCGCTGTTTCCGGCATCACGAATGGCGCTGATATTTGCTTGGTAAATCCGAGTGTCTTGCGCCCCTTTGCCAAAAACAGCAGAACCTGCAACCAGCACATCAGCCCCGGCACTCATAACCAGTGGTGCGGTGTTGGCGTTAATGCCACCATCTACCTCGATTAAAATGTCGCGATCCGCAATCATGGCTTTCAGGCGTTCAATTTTGGCAATCTGGCTGGGCAAAAAGCTCTGACCGCCAAAGCCGGGGTTAACACTCATAACAATAACCAGATCAAGGCGATCCAGTACATTTTCCAACACGGTTTCTGGCGTGGAAGGGTTAAGTGCAGCTCCGGCCTTACAGCCCAGATCACGAATTAGCTGTAAGCTGCGATCCAGATGCGGCCCGGACTCAGGGTGGATGGATATATGATCAGCGCCAGCCTTGGCAAAGGCTTCCAAATATCTGTCCACCGGCTCTATCATTAGATGGACGTCCATTATGGTTTTGATGTGGGGCCGAATGGCAGCGCACACATCTGGGCCAATGGTTATATTTGGCACATAATGCCCGTCCATCACATCCACATGCACCCAATCGCAACCGGCTTGCTCAATGGCTCTTATTTCGGTGCCTAATTGCGCAAAATCGGCAGATAAAATACTTGGTGCTATTTTGGTCATGATCATACTTTCAGACAGGATCGGGCCTTGTCGACAATTGCCTTTGCGGTAATGCCAAAATGATCAAACAGATCGGGGGCCGGAGCCGAGGCGCCAAATCCGCTCATGCCAACGAAGTTTTCCGAAGACCCCGTATAGCGTGACCATCCAAATTCCACGGCTGCTTCCACCGCAATTCGCGGGGCCGTGCCTAATATTTGCTCGCGGTATTCTTTGGATTGCTGTTCAAACTTTTCCTGACAGGGCATGGAGACCACTGCTGCTTGTATTCCCTGTTCGCCTAGCTTTTGTGCTGCTTCCACTGCCAGATGCACTTCGGAGCCAGTCGCGATCAGGGTTATGTCACGGCTTCCTTTGCTTTCGTGCAAAACATAAGCTCCGCGCGCGCACAGATTTTGTGACTCCGGTTTTTGTCGCAATGTAGGCAAAGCCTGACGGGTAAGAGCGAGGGTTGAAGGGGCATCATTTTGTTCCAGTGCAGCCTGCCAGCATTCTGCGGTTTCCACAGAATCACAGGGGCGATAAACATACATGTCCGGCAGACTTCGCAAGCTGGCCAGTGTTTCTACCGGTTGATGAGTTGGCCCGTCCTCGCCAAGGCCGATACTGTCATGGGTAAGCACATAAATAACCCTTAGCCCCATCAGGGCCGAAAGCCGCATTGCGCCTAACATATAGCCGGCAAACACTAAAAAAGTCCCGCCATAGGGAATAAATCCGCCATGTAATGCCAGACCGTTCATGACCGCGGCCATGGCATGCTCGCGCACCCCATAATACAGATAACGTCCGCTAAAATCATCAGGGGCTATAATGCCCATATCCGCAGTAAGCGTATTGTTGGAACCGGTAAGATCGGCCGATCCGCCAATAGTGTTGGCAGTAACAGGATTTATGACCTGCAGGGTTTTTTGTGATGCAATTCTTGTGGCCTGTTTTGGTTGTTCTTGAACCAGTTTTGATTTTAGCTGCTCAATTACCTCTGACAGTATTTCAGAGGGCTGTCCGTGCAGGGATTGTTCAAACTCAGTGCCATTAACGGAGGATTGCAGCAGCTTCTGCCATTTTTGACGTTTTGCAGCACCTTTTTTACCGGCTTTGCGCCATTGGTTTAATATGGCATCAGGAATTTCAAAGGCTGCATAGGGCCAGTTAAGGGCTTTGCGGGTGGCCGCAATTTCTTCTGCACCAAGCGGTGCGCCGTGTACCTTATTGGTTCCGGCCTTATTGGGTGAGCCCTTACCGATTATGGTTTTTAAGGCAATCAGTGTTGGTTGTGTGTGTTTACGCTTTGCTGCCAGAATTGCCTTGTGAATGGCGCTCTGGTCGTGGCCGTCCACACTGATAACTTGCCATCCGGCAGCTAAAAACCGTTTTTTCTGATCAGTGGCAGTGGACAGATCGGTGGCACCATCAATGGTAATCGAATTATCATCCCAGAATACTATCAGCTTTCCAAGGGCCAAATGTCCGGCCATGTCGATAGCTTCGTGACTTATGCCTTCCATTAAACAGCCATCTCCGGCCATTACCCATGTATAATGATCGACCAGTTCATCTCCAAATCGGCTGTTTTGCAGCTTTTCGGCCAGCGCCATGCCGACAGCCATGGTGATGCCCTGCCCCAAAGGCCCGGTGGTGGCTTCTATTCCGTCTGCGTGCCCATATTCGGGATGACCGGCGGTGATAGCCCCTAATTGGCGAAAGTTTTTTATCTGCTCAAGGCTCATATCTTCATAGCCAAGCAGATAATGCACCGCATACTGCAACATGGAGGCATGCCCTGCTGAAAGTATAAACCGGTCACGATCCGGCCAATCCGGATTTTTAACATCCAGCTTTATATGTTTGGTGAACAACACCGTGGCGGCATCTGCCAGGCCCATTGGCGCCCCGGGATGGCCGGAATTGGCGACCTGTATAGCATCCATGGCCAGAAATCGGATTGCATTGGCCATTTGCTGTGAGTCTGCTGTAGGGGCTGAAGTCATGTCGGTTTTCCTGTTAAGGTTTGAAATAGCTGCGCACCAGTTCGACCTGCTTGTTGGAACCAAACACGAAGGCTACTCTTTGGTGCAACTCGCTCAAGGGCAGGTCGAGAATCCGGCTTGTGCCGTTTGTTGCCATTCCGCCAGCCTGCTCAATCACAAACGAAACCGGATTAGCTTCGTATAATTGCCGCAGGCGGCCTTTCTCATAGCCGGGGCGATTATCCGCCGGATATAAAAATATCCCGCCACGGGATAAAATCCTGGAAGCATCGGCAACTAATGATCCTACCCAGCGCATATTGTAATTTTCACCCAATGGGCCCGGCTCTCCGGTCAGGCAGTCACTGATAAAAAGTTGAATAGGGGTCTGCCAGTGCCGGGCATTGGCGGCGTTTATTCCGTATTCCGTCCGCGCTTCAGCCAGACGAAGTTTGGGAACAGCAAGAACAAATTGTCCGGATTTTGGCTCCAGCACATATAACTCCACCCCATTGCCACAGGTAACAATCAAGGTGGTTTGCGGGCCATAGACAAAAAACCCGCCAACCAATTGCTCATTACCGGGCCGAAAGAATGAATTTTCTGCCGCTCCTGGTGCTGTCGGGAAAATAGAAAAAATGGTTCCAATCGATACATTGGTATCAATATTTGAAGAGCCATCAAGCGGATCTGCTGCGACACTAAGTGCAGCGCCGGGGGCAAGGGTATTGATGTCTTCTTCTTCTTCAGAAGCATAATAAGCCACTGGCTCCTGCCGTAATTTTGCAATGATTATTTCGTCTGATTGCACATCAAGTGCCTTTTGATCATCGCCATCAGCATTTTCTACTCCGGTAACCGCTCCCAACCCGCTAATTAATGGCCCCTGCGCACAGAGGTCGGATATTTCTTTAGCCGCATCACAAAGAGCGCTAACTGTGGAAAGAACGCTCTTGCGCAAGTTCTCATCGTGAAAGTTTGTGGCGAAGTCTGCGGAAAATTGAATGGCCATATGTTGGCTGCCCTGTTTTGTTATGATCACATAAGCTCCTGTACCTGTGCATAGCAAAGTTCTGCAAAAAGAAAATTGAAAAAACCAGCATGCGGGAAAAAAGAGACTTATAATTTGAACAAAATGCGTTAGTCTGAATCTAAATACAGATACAAGGAATTACCATGTCAATTCAAAAACGATCAGGACTGTTTACCAGCGCAGTTGTTTTTTTAAGTGTTTTTGCCCTTGCTGCATGTGGCGAGTCATCACCCACCACAAAACCAGATAATACAAAAACAACAGATGCAACAAACACACTAAAATTATCCACCCTGGCTGAACAGGGTAAAGTCTATTACGACAGGAGTTGTGCTCAATGTCATGGCCTGGACGTTATGGGAACCGATGTGGGGCCACCATTGATACATGAAATTTATAATCCCGGTCACCATGGGGACAATGCCTTTTTCAGGGCCATAACTCAAGGAACAGTTCAGCATCATTGGCAATTTGGCAATATGCCACCTCGCCCTGAGGTCAAGGACTCAGAAATTGGCGGCATAATTCAATATGTTCGTGAATTACAAGTAGCCCACGGCATTGTTTACAAACAACACAGAATGTAGCCGTTGCTGTTTAACAGGCAGGCATGCGAAGATACGCAAGAATTAGTGTATCTGTGAGATCGCCTTGTTATGAGGCTGAATTTGGATGAAAAGGGAAACGCTTTGAGCAAGGATACATCTACACCTGCACAAATCAGCCAACCTGAAAGTACAGCCTATTTGGGCTGGGTAATGTTTACGCTGGTTCTGGTTTATACGTTTAACTTTGTTGATCGCTCGATCATCAGCATTTTAGCCATCCCCATTCAAGAAGAGCTGGAAGTCTCTGATATGCAAATAGGGCTGATGCGCGGGCTGGCATTTGCAATTTTATATTCCACCCTTGGGGTTCCGGTGGCATGGTTGGCAGATCGACATAACAGGGTGTGGATTATTGGTATTGCTCTGGCGCTTTGGAGTGGCATGACCGCCGTTTGCGGTTTGGCGGGTAATGCGCTGCAATTGTTTTTTGCCCGCATGGGGGTGGGTGTTGGTGAAGCAGGCGGCATTGCACCGTCTTATTCGATCATTGCTGACTATTTTCCGCCACACAAACGCGCCACCATGTTGGGAATATTCTCGATGGGTATTCCTATTGGCAGTGCTGTCGGTATTGTCTTTGGCGGGGTCATGGCTGCTCTTTATGGATGGCGCATGGCGTTTTTTGTTATTGGCGGGCTTGGCGTGTTGTTGGCTCCCTTGTTTATTTTAACTGTTCGCGAACCAAAAAGAGGCCGTTTTGACAAGACAGTATCAAAGATTGAAAAAGCTTCATTCTCTCAGGTTTTTGCTCTGTTGTTGTCTAAAAAATCCTTCTGGTTGATTTCTTTTGGTGCTGCCGCCTCATCGATTGTCGGTTATGGGGCATTTGCCTGGATCCCTAAATTTCTTGTGCTTACCTTTGGAGCAGAGCTACCCGAATTTATGAGTTTTCTTCCCGGCTGGATGACACCAAAGCCTAACCCTATTATTTACGTTTCCTATTATTTTGGGTTAATTATGTTAATAGGCGGAATTATTGGCATATTCCTTGGCGGGTTTTTAGCTGACAAGTTCGGAACCAAGAATAAATCTGCTTATGTGATAGTGCCGGCTTTGGCATTTTTTATAACGGCACCATTTTATATGACCGGCATGATGTTATCATCTTTAAGCCTGTTGTTTTTTGTTCTTTTGTTCCCGGTGGCTTTAAGTCTGGCATGGCTGGGGCCGGTGGTTTCGTCCATTCAGCATATCGTACCAACCAGCATGCGTGCGACAGCAACGGCTATATTTTTGTTGATCAATAATTTATTAGGGCTGGCAATTGGCGATCCGTTAATTGGGAGAATATCAGACGTGTTAAAACCGTCTTATGGGGATGACAGTCTGCGTTACGCTATTTTTGCCTGCTCAATTTTATACATACTGGCTTCGGCGCTGTTTTTTCTGGCCATCAAGCCATTGAAAAAAGACTGGATTCATCAATAAGTTTTAGTTTGCAAATATTGATAATGATTCTGGACCTTAAATGCCTGATTTTGAAATTACCCGCACTATAGGCGCAAAAGGCCAAAGCTCTGTCTTTTTGTTTTGTGATCATGCCGGTAACGCAATTCCAAAGAAGTTTTCCTCTCTTGGACTGGGGGATGATTTGTTGCAGGATCACATAGCATTTGATCCAGGTGCGGCGGCCTTGACCCAGGCTTTGGCAGATAAATTACAGGCCCGGGCCCTGTTTTGTCAGTTTTCCCGGCTGCTTATTGACCCAAATCGTGGGGTAGAGCGTGATGATTTGATCTTGCAAATTAGTGATACAATTGAAATTCCGGGCAATCAGGGACTGACCCACAATCAAAGACAGACCCGAATACAAGAGTATTTTGACCCCTATCATCAGCTATTGTCAGAAGAGCTTGACGCTCTTGGCTCGGCCCATTCTGATCCATTTGTTGTTTCCATTCATTCATTTGCCCAAAAAATCAGGAGCTCAGAGGTTATCAGGCCGTGGCAAATAGGCCTGCTGTGGTGTGATGATGAGCCCAGCGCGCAAGCTTTGATGGAGCATTTGCAAGAAAATGAAATAATCGTTGGCGACAACCAGCCATATTCAGCCAAGCTTTATAACTATTCAGTCAATCGACATATTGTCCCCAGAGGTTTTAGGCACATTACCCTGGAGGTTCGCCAAGACCTACTTGCGGACAGGACGGCAATAAATCATATGCGTGATTTGCTTTTTCCACCATTACAGGCTTTGATACGAGGCAGATAAACAAGAGCGGGGGCGCAGATGGACTTGCCGGCTTTGACCATCGGCATAGAAGAAGAATATTTGCTGGTTGATCCAAAAACCCGTGATCTAGCCTCTGACCCGCCACCGGAATTACTTGAAAATTGCAAGGCAGAGCTTGGTGAAAGCGTTAGCCCGGAATTTCTAAAATGCCAGATCGAGGTAGGCACGCCTGTCTGCCATAACATATCTGAAGCCCGTGAGCATTTAATTCGCCTGCGCACATGTATTAAAAAGAACGCGCAACATATGGGGCTTGAATTAATGGCGGCCTCAACCCACCCTTTTGCCAGTTGGGTCGGGCAACACCACACCCGTGCGCCACGGTATGACAAACTAAATCAGGATATGGGCGGGGTAATTCGTCGCATGTTGATTTGTGGCATGCATGTCCATGCGGGGATTGAGGATCCTGATTTGAGAATTGATCTGATGAATCAGATGAATTATTTTTTGCCGCACCTGCTGGCTTTGTCCGCATCCTCTCCGTTTTGGGCCGGGCGTAAAATGGGAATGATGTCCTATCGAACCAATGTCTGGGACGGCATGCCCAGAAACGGAATTTCCAATCAGTTCCAAAGCTGGGGTGAATATGAGCGCTTGACACAGGCGCTGATCAGGGCCGGAGCTATCGAGGATGCCTCCAAAATATGGTGGGACTTGCGGCCCAGTGCCAAATTTCCAACCTTGGAAATGCGCATTACTGACATATGCCCGCGCCTTGAAGATGCGCTTACCATTGCCGCTTTATATCAATGTTTGCTCAGGTGGCTGGCCAGGTTAAAGC
>JALSYJ010000122.1 GCA_027071965.1 Robiginitomaculum sp.
CGATTTGGGTGACGGGCCACCTGGGTTTTGCGCCACGGGCCCAAATTAGCATAGGTATCAGCAAGCATTTTGGCTGATTTAGCACGCAAGGTGGTAATCTCTGCCGCCACATCCACCGCTGTTTCACCATTGGCCAGACCTTCTAATTCTTCAATCTTATTGTCCAGTTCAGCAATTGGACGCTCAAAATCAAGATAGGTTCGTTGCGGGTCAGACATGGCACCATTACTCGTATTAACGATAAAAAACCAAATGGCCGACAGGTACAGTGATCTGCCTGCCATTATTTTGGCGGCACCATACTGATATGGGTTTAACCCCGCAAGCGTTCATTTTGGTCTCGATAGTGGATGATGGGATTTCACTAATGATTTCAACCTCTCATCCAATATATGGGTGTATATTTCAGTGGTTGAAATATCCGCATGACCAAGCAGGGTCTGCAAAACCCTAAGATCAGCGCCCCGGGCCAGCAAGTGCGAGGCAAAAGCATGGCGCAAGACATGGGGTGATACTTCGCAAGGGTTAAGACCAGCTTGTGCCGCAAGTTGCTTTAGCAGAGCAAAGAAGCGCTCACGACTTAAATGTCCGGCTCTTGAGCGAGACGGAAACAAAAACCCTGCCGCCCGGCGATTATTATTTGCGGGCAGGAAGCTCTCCCGAACCTTTCGCCAGTTTCTTATCGCCTTGTGCGCTGAATTGTTTAGAGGAACAAGACGCTCCCTACCGCCTTTGCCCCGAATCATTATCAGGTTTTCTCTGGATTTTCCGCTCTGATCAGGAAGACTTAACAATTCAGATACCCGCAAGCCCGACGCATATAAAATTTCCAGCAGGGCCGTCATTCTAAGGCCAGCGGGGCTTTTGTCGGCGGCTGCAGTTTGCAGCAATATTTCCACCTGATCTTCCGATAATGTCTTAGGCAATGGCTTTGAGTGTTTGGGTGGCTTTAACAATCTGGCAGGATTTTGCTCAATCCATTTTTCACTTTGGCAAAACCGATAAAACCTTCTGGCAGCACTTAATTTTCTGGCAGCAGTGGCTGCAGAAAGACCCTGCCGGTGCAAAGACCGCAACCATTGCTCCAGATCATCTGATTTTGCTGTTAACAGGCTTAACTTGCTGATCCGCAAATGCGATTGCAAATCCTCAATATCCCGGCGATAGGCTAACAGGGTATTTTGAGCCGCACCACGTTCGGCGCTCATCATTTCCAAAAACGCATCCTCTGGGCGATCTGTCATCGTACCTGACGGCGGGCAAACATCCACTCCACAGCCGCAAGCTGTGCCTCGCGCCGCAGGCCCACCTGCCATAAGGCAGAAACAATGGCGGCATTGCAATGATCTGTTCGGGCATCAAACCCGGCTGTACCCATAATATTGGCAGCGCGCAAAATAGTTTCGGCAACAGCCCCTGCCTTGGCACTGGCAGCAAGAGCAGATAATTTATAATTTCTGCAGGCAGGCTCATTTGTTTCAGGACGATCTGCAATCCATTGACGGATCCGGGGCGGAAGCGGCCGGTGCAAAGCCTGTAATGCCAGTAAATCACTCATCAGCAGGCTTTGCTGAAGCTCACTGCCATACATTTTTTCCTGCAATGCCTTTTGCCGCAGAGGAAACCTACGATCCACTGCAATTAACGGCAGATCAATCAGGATCATTGATCGCTCATCAGATTCCAATACTGATAACCATTGTTTTGCACGCGACGCATTTCCTGCAAGCAAAGAGGATTGCGCCAATACTGCCGCATATTGTTTTAATGATGGGCTTGGCGTTAATTGCTGGCTTTCCATCTCAATCAATTGATGCAAGGCCAACCATTGTTCAAACTCCATATCCGCATTTAGCAGTAAAACCAGTGCTTCTGCACGAATTTTCGGATCATGAGAGTTGCGTCCCACCGCAAGCAGGCTGGCAATACGGTCTATGCCTGAATAGGATTTTGCCTGTTTTAGCTGATCAACCTCCCGCTCAAAATCAGAGAGCAATTGCTCCGCAGCAGCTTCATTTTCAACAGGGCTCTGCGGATCAGGAACTGGCTCCTCGGCATTTATACTGGAAGCATGAGATAATAAACGCGCGGCTGTTTCCTGTGGTGTGATTACTCCGGCAATAAAGGTTTCAAATAATATGGCAATAGAATTTGGCGACTGTTGACGGCCAACACTGACCTGCAAGGCAACGGGCAAGTCTTGAACATCAATTTCATCCCCGACACTGCGGGCCATAGCCAATTCAAGCGCCGTTGCAGGAGCAATAGTAACGCTCTCATCTGTGGGAGTTGTAATCCGGTTTATTTGCTTCAGGAAGTCTGTATTATTTGGCTCTGCAGCCAGTGCAAGTTCAGCCATCAGCTCAGCTCCGGCAATATTATTGGACTGAGCCATACAATATGAACGCATCTGCAACCAAAATACAGCATCTCTGGCCTCGGTCAGCTTATTGGCAATGGAGCAGGCCGTTTGCACATCCCCTGTCAGCAGCAGGGCATTTGCTGCAATTGCAGCAGTTTTAGGTTCTTTATGACCACCGGGTGAGCGCTCTGCAATTTTAATTGCTGCATCAATCTGGCCGAGTGAATAAATAGCGCCAAGTCGCAAGGCGGCCAATTCTTCCAGATCTTTTCCACTTCCCGGAGCCTGACCGCCGCTTAATAGTGAGCGCACCAGCAAATTTCTTAAAGAGCGGGAGCCGGGCTGTACCGGAATCCCTGCCATTAGTTCCTGCAAGACCAAAACATCCGAGTTCAACCATTGAATAGCGGGCAAACCGGCCTGATTTTGGGGCAATGCGGAAATTGAAAAAGGCTCTATCTGTGATAATTGGCCAACCTCAACTCCAGCTCTTGCCTGGGCAAGAGCTCCGGTCGGGAATAATAACAATGATATGAAAAAAGCTAATCTAGCGATCCAGGACATTTTCTACTTCTATTGCGGTTTCCTGAGAGGAAATACTGCTATTTGTTGCATTCCTCTCCAGCAAGGCGATCCCGATAGCTGCAACTACCAGCAAAAAAAAAGCCAGATTGATCCATTTGCGCATATCCGTGATCCTTTTGTGTCATTTCATTGCGAATTCCGAATTGCCTGAACCCGCATTATTGCACTATACATGGCAGTAGAAAATTATGAAACCAGTTCTTTTTCCCAAAACCGATAAGGTGCCGCAGCGATCTATAGTCCTGATTGGACTGATGGGGGTTGGCAAAACCACCATAGGCAGGCGACTTGCCGCAGCGCTTGATATGCCGTTTTTTGATGCCGACCATGAAATTGAAAAGTCTGCCGGACGCAGTGTGACCGATATATTTGACGATTTCGGAGTAGAGGCATTCAGGGACGGGGAGCGCAAGGTAATAGCCCGGCTATTGGGTAAGGATGTTTGTGTGCTGGCCACTGGCGGCGGTGCATTTTTGGATGAAGAAACCCGGGAAATTATCGCTGATCGTGGAATTTCGATCTGGTTGCGTGCCGAATTAAAAGAACTGGTGCGTCGCACAAAACGCCGCGACACAAGACCTCTTTTGCGCACCGGCAATCCGGAAAAGATTTTGGCGCGCCTGATGAAAGAGAGAAACCCGGTTTATGCAAAAGCTGATCTGGTGGTTGACAGCGACAAGGGATCGCACGCCAATACTGTAGCTGCTATTTTGCAATCTCTTGCCTCTTATGAAGGATCAGGCTCGTGACCCTAACGCGCATCAAAATAAAATTAAAACCTGCAAGCCGTCAGTATCACATGATAATTGGAAATGGCGCATTAAACTCTTCTGCCGAAGAATTGGCCGCCCTTGCACCGCGAGGGGTTTTGCCGGTTATTACCGATGAAACAGTTGCGGA
>JALSYJ010000123.1 GCA_027071965.1 Robiginitomaculum sp.
AAGCCTCCATCCCGATCCGGCAGGCCGGTAAAGCAGCAAAAAACCGGATCATCTGCCCCCGCCGCAATCGTTTCTTCAATACAGAATTGCTGAGTTCGTCGGCCCCGTGCACCTGAAATACAGTTTTGCCAAATCAAGGCCAATGGTGGTAATGGTCGTAGTCATGGCCGCCTCCTTTAATGCATGCATTTAAACAACGCACCATTATGGCTCATCTGAAAGCCGCGTGGGCGCCCATACCATTACCGCAATTTCACCGTAATTCTATTATAGAACGAATCACCTCTCCAAACGTTCATCTATTGAACCATAGTGTTTGGACCATGCGTCCGGAATATACACGAATGACATTCCTATAGCGTAATCATAAGAGAAAAAATCTATGTCCTCTTTGTTTTTTAATGGAAAAAGATGAACAACCACACTGGCTACACCGTTGGCAGCAAGTTGATCTGGAATTGGGGTCAAAACTCTTGATGTCAGCGCTACATAACGGCCTTTGAAGGAACCGTTTTGTACAATAAATAGATAGGCGCGATCCTTCCAAATTTTATTCGGGAACCAACTTTCCTCGACTGGCTTTAATTTTTTAAGTGCCCCGAAAAAATCCTGATCTCCATCTCCTATGTCTATCAGTAATGTTGCGCTGCGCATATCAAAATCAGACTTCATGCTTTCCTCAACAGCAATAGACATTTTAGCCAACCCAAAGAATAAAGCAGAGAAAATAAATGCAGATAGTTTTCTTAGCAAGCTCATGTTATTCTGCCTCGTAAGGAAATGGAGTAATGATGATATTATCTAGTGTTGTCAAAGGATTATCTATGATTACTTCGTTACCTAGTCCACTATATGGACCGCCCCCAAGGAGGGAATTAAATGGCTTTGGCCCGGCTATTGACCCAGGTTGCCCACTTGGCTGTATGTTTCCATTTATAAGATCACTGAAATTAGCATCGCCTTGCGCCATTAAGGTTCCCATATTCCACGCAGGATACACTGCCAAACGATCCCTCCAATCTTCCATTGTTCGGGGATCTTCAAACGACCATGATCGCCCACCAGTACAACTGGCTTTTACCTGATCGCACACTCTATAAACAGTAATGGGTGAAGACTTATCAACACCCTTAGCGATTGTCCCAAATGCCCATTGCAAAACTGCTAATTTACCATTTTTGCTTTTCGACCGGGACTTGCGAGATATATTATCATTCGCCGATTGTTTATTTTCATTAGCGACTGACTTTGAATTTCTAGGTGAAGACGGTGTGTCTAAGGGATTTAACGATTGAGAACCCCTATTTACAGCACCTGACGAGTTTCCACCACAAATACTTCCCTTTGCTGAGCCGATTCGTGTTCCTGCGCAGTCTGCAGCCCCCCCTTCGGATCCCAGGCGTTGATGGGGTCATTTGCGACATAGGTGTACCTGCCAAACATGAAGGGTTGGTCGGGCGAAAACCCCACGGGATCGATGCTTAAGAACCGCCCGAGTGCCGGATCGTAGTATCTGGCTTGCATACTTCGTAGTTGGTTGGCGAAGCCAAAAAATTGATCCAGTGAAACAATTTTAAAAGAAGAAGGGTAATACCCCCCTTTTATAGAGGGCATCACAAGTAGAACGATTATGCAGCCATGGACATGTCCATGCTGATTTTTGTTTTGACGTGATACCGCCGATGGCCATATTGGGACTTTCATGATTGTAAGTCCAGAGCCAGTCGGTGGCGGCCTCTTGGACCTGGTCGATGGTTTCAAAAATGTACTGGTTCAAGAAGTCATAACGCACCGTGCGGTTATAGCGCTCCACATAGGCGTTTTGCTGTGGCTTGCCGGGCTGGATTAAGCGCGGGCCAATGCCACGCCTCTCGGCTAACTTGGCGCCAGTTCAACATCAGAGGCGCCAAAATGGTGCCGCAAAAACAATCGTAGTTTCAGTGCGTAGCACCGAACTCGCTCGAAGGGGGAAACTCGCTTTATCTTGCCTAACAATACATGATCCTAAGTGTCGCCGGATTCTTCATGGTTGTTTTCCTCTCGCGGCCAGCATCCATAAACCAAAAGTATCAATCCAAATAAAATTAGAGCCCAGCCCCGCCAAACATTTGCAAACGCCAGAAAAGCCCCCGCAAGGATGAGGTGAAACCCCAAGATACCAATAAATAATTTCATTATTTGCATGCTCCGTCTGAGAAGGTGCAGACTGGAGTTTCGACGGTCTTGGGTATTCTTGATCCGGTTGTTGTTACTTCTGTGACCAAGCTGACTTGCCCGGATTGTTGATCAAAATTGACCGAAGAACCGGCGGCAAGGGGGCCGATCAACGTAGTCGCTGCATCAACCGACAACCCGCCCAGCTCCAGACCAGCATCGGTCAACTGATTGTCGAGCTTATAGAAACCATTCAGAACCGACCCAGCTTGTGTGGCCGTGAAGTTGATCGATCCAACACCAATTGCTGCAGCAGTTTTTCCTGCTTTCGTCTTGCCTCCAAGTTTACGGACGCCATACGCTGTGATTGCAGATTGAGCAGCGGTTCTGCCAACTAGATAAGCCAATCCCTGATCATTCATAGATTGAGCAAATAGCGCGGTCGCCTCTAGCGGGTCATTCTGAATGATTTGAGACGCAATCCCAATTGTAGCTTCTACACGAGCCGCCTGTGCCCGTTGGGCCGGACTCCCGACTTTGTTTGTAGCATGCATGCCAAGTACTCGGTAGGCATTGGCAACGCTTGCGCCACCACCAAAAAAGTCCTTGATCGCTTCTTCAGCTTGAGCGCCATTCGGATCAACTAGATTGATCGGATCATTTGCGACATAGGTGTAACGATTGAACATGAAGGGTTGGTCGGGGGAAAACCCGACCGGATCGATGGACAAGAATCTACCCAGTGCAGGGTCATAGTAACGGGCTTGCATACTTCGTAGTTGGTTGGCGAAGCCAAAAAATTGATCCAGTGAATCAATTTTAAACGAAGGAGGCCCCGGCAGGGGCTGAAGGCCTGTCGCGCTGTCCTTGATATGCCCCGTGGAGCCGGCCTGGTCTTTGTTGGACAGCGGGTTGGTCAGGGTGGTGCTGAACGGGGTGTATTCATCAACCAGATGCAGGTGACAATTATCATTAGCAGGGGTGATTATCATTAGCAGGGGTGGGAGTGTGGGTTTGGCCCCGCCCGGCGGGGTGTGATGATGTTATGATTTTGAGGGCGGCGGACATGGGGACAACCTACATCATCCACATCCCGACGTCCAGCCTCATAGTTTTACCCATGTTCAACTTTAAGGACGAAATTTCGACTTGAAAGTTGAGCGGATGTTAAATTGGCTTGTGGAGGGCAGGCTAAAATGAGGCCAAAACACCGTAGCCGCTGGCTCACCCTGGACTCTAATTTTAATCGCGCCCTGAGCAAAGCGAGGAAATGCCCTCCCGTAGCGCCAGCGCTTGCGCGGCGTGTGGGGTGAAAAACAAGGCGTTAGCCGGAGCCTGGCCCACTTTCGGGTATCGCTTTATCTTGCACTACATCCTCACACACACTCAAGACGCCATTTCAACCTCATGTTCCTACATTCCTATCTAGGCTCAGACCTATTAAAGTGAGGATTCCCATTTGTTGTAATTTGTGATTCATCACGCAAAGGAGATTTGTCATGAGTGATTTGTTTTGGCTTTCAGAAGCGCAATTAGCCATTATCAAGCCCTGCTTTCCTCTGGCCCATGGTGTGCCGCGTGTGGATGATCGTCGGGTGGTTTCAGGCATTATCTTTGTGATCAGAAACGGGCTTCGCTGGCGTGATGCGCCAGCAGAGTACGGCCCCCACAAGACCCTGTACAACCGGTTTG
>JALSYJ010000124.1 GCA_027071965.1 Robiginitomaculum sp.
CCATCATTAAAGTGGACAGCGGATAATAGATCATCGGCTTGTCATAAATCGGAAGCAATTGCTTGGAAGTCACCAAAGTCATAGGGTGCAGGCGTGTGCCAGAACCGCCAGCCAGTATTATCCCCTTCATGGTTTTCTCCCATCAATACCAGTTTGGCGCGCCTTATGGCAGTTTGAAATAGCGTAGTCCACCATCCAAAATGGTGATAAAGAGCCAAAATGATGATCAGGGACGCTAATTGTCAAGCTGCTCAACCAGTTTGCGAACCTTTTGCGCTTGTTTTAATGGCATAATCAAAACGTCATTGCCATTGGCAATAATTGCCATATCCTGCACTCCCGCAGCGGCAATGCGAATACCATCAGAACGGATCAGGCAGTTTTCGCTGTCAACGGCAATGGTCTGGCCAGAGCAGGCATTCTTGTTAAAGTCCTTTTGCGACAACTCGTAAATAGCCTGCCATGAGCCAACATCGGACCAGCCAACATCAAGGGCAATAACCGCACCAATATCAGTGTTTTCCATGACTGCATTGTCGATGGATTCAGCCACCCCTGTGCTAAAACTGTCCGCATCCAGCAACATTTCAGCATCCTTTATCACGGAATTTTTATATGCTTGCTGGCAGGCTTTGGCAATTTCTGGTCGGTATTTTGCAATCTCACTTAACATCAGTTCTGCCGGGAATAAAAACATGCCTGAATTCCATAAATAGTTGCCGTCTTCGATATATTTTTCAGCCGTTTTCAAATCAGGTTTTTCCACAAACCTGTCCAGCTTGCATATTCCATCAGTAATTTTGGCTCCGGCCAGCAAATAGCCATAACCGGTCTCAGGCCGTACCGGTTCGGGGCCAAAGGTAATAATATGCCCTTGCTGGCAGACACTGGCTGCCTGGTGTATGGCCGCGCGAAACCCGATTGAATCAGCAATGAAATGATCAGAAGCAAGCAATAACACCAATGCCTCTGGCCCGAACAGATCCGCTACGGCTCTGGCGGCGATATCGGCACACGGCGCGGTGTTTCTTGGTACTGGCTCACCAATAATCGTCACAGGCTCTATGCCAATTTCTGATAATTGCTGGCGCACATCCTCACATTGACTGGTGGCACAAATAACAATGGGTGCGGTAAATCCGCAATCTGCAGGAACCCGGGCAGCGGTTTCCTGTAACAAGGTCACATTCCCAAACAATTTGTGCATTTGCTTAGGCTTTTCCGGCCGTGACAAAGGCCAAAGACGGGTTCCGGCTCCGCCGGACATGATAACCGGGACGATTACGGGCTTTGACATGAGGACTCCAGTATTTGCGGCTGTGTAGTGTATTGCTCAATCTGGGCAGCAGCACTGGTCAGGTGGTAAACAATGCTGGCCGGAACTCTGTCAACAAGTGGCTTATAGCAGGTGGAGATAGCATCTATCCACAGGGCTGTATGATTTTGATTTAAGTACTGGTTGAATAATAATTTGCACAAGGCCTCGATTTTTTGATTGCGCCGCTTGTTATCCATGTCGGAAACCAACAGGGCCTTTAGCCATTCGCACTGTGCCCACAATCTCGAACTATCGTGCAGAATATTGCCCTGTTGATCACAAGCATCAATCAGCAAACCGTTTTTCTGTTTGCCAATGCTCTCAGCCAGCGATAACCACGGCAGGTCATAAACGGGGGCTGGGACAGGAAATTGCGCGCGCTGATGCAATAGCCAGACCCATTCCATCATGTGCCCCGGTTCAATTCTGGACGGAAGCTGTGGCCGCAATCTGTCGTCAAATTCCTCAAATAGCAGGCCGGTTTTTCGGTCTGTGAATCTCTCGAACAGCAATTGCGAAATCTGATCCGCCCGGGCAAGATATGATTGATCCTGTGTGGCTTCGTATAATGCCAGCAGGGCCTCAAACATATGCATATGCGGGTTTTGCCGACGGGGCAGGGATTGTTGTAAATTTTCAAACCAGCCACCGGTTTTTGCTGCCAGGGCTTCCTCGACAAAGTCATAAGTCTGTTTGGCAGCGCTTAAAATCTGTGCATCTTTTGTAACGCGATAAGCCCAGCTAAGGCCCAGTATATGAAATGCGTGATCATAAAGATCACGGGTTTGATCAAGAGGACGGCTGCGATCATCCACCAGATGCAAAAAGCCAGGTTCTGAATTACTGGCCCAGGCGCGATCCATTAGCCAATCGACACCATTTAATATCTGTGTCTTAGCCTCTATCCACTGCAAATGATGGCCATGAGAAAAGGCATAAATCTGTCGTGATGCCACTCGCACCCGACGCTGGCCTGTTAGATCGGGTCTGCCATCATCCAGCAGGGCTTCAAAAAAGCCGCCATATTTGCGGTCAATCCCCTGTTGCAGCCAAAAGGGCAGCATGGAGGTGCGGCACCATTGCAGGTATTCTTGCATATGGTCGATTTCTGGCCGCAAATTACTCACTCCTGTTTAGTGCGAGAGCGATTGGAGCCCAAAAAGGTTTAAATTTGATAGTCAGCGCTTAAATTTATCGCACACGCCGCTCACGCATATCGGCTTCGATCATTTCCCTGATCATGGTATCAAGATCAATTTCTGGCTGCCAGCCCAGTATCTGCTTTGCTTTTGAGGAATCCCCGCGTAAATCATGAACCTCATTGGGACGAAAATATGCCGGGTCAATACGAATAAGAATATCGCCATTTTGCTTGTTGCGGCCAATTTCTTCCTTACCATTGCCTGTAAAGGTAAGATCAATTCCGGCATGGGCAAAGGCACGGGTTACAAAGTCCCGGACACTGGTGGCCATCCCGGTGGCAAGCACAAAATCATCTGGCTGTTCCTGTTGCACCATAAGCCACATGCCACGGACAAAGTCTTTGGCATGGCCCCAGTCTCTTTTTGCATCAAGATTACCAAGGAATAATTGCTGCTGTCGGCCCTGTTTTATCGCACAGGCCGCGCGGGTGATTTTGCGGGTGACAAAGGTTTCACCGCGCACCGGGCTTTCATGATTGAACAAAATGCCGTTGGAGGCGTGCATATTATAGGCCTCGCGATAGTTTATCACTGACCAATAGGCGTACAATTTGGCCGTGGCATAAGGAGAACACGGGCGAAACGGAGTATCTTCATTTTGCGGGGCTGGTGATCGCCCAAAAAGTTCAGAGGTGCTGGCCTGATAAAATCTGGTTTTAAGGCCGAGTAGCCGGATTGCCTCTAACAGGCGCAAAGTTCCAAGCCCGTCGGCATTGGCGGTGTACTCGGGTGAGTCAAAACTAATGTGCACATGGCTTTGCGCCGCAAGATTATACAATTCATCCGGTTCAGTTTCCTTTAGCAGTCGGATTAAATTGGTGGCATCGGTCATATCGCCATAGTGCAGGAAAAACCGGCAGTCTTTTTCATGGCGGTCGCGGCGCAAATGCTCAATCCGATCGGTGTTGAACAATGAGGTGCGTCGGCGCAGGCCGTGAACAATATAACCCTTATCAAGCAAAAACTCCGCCAGATAGGCGCCGTCCTGCCCGGTGATACCGGTAATAAATGCAACCTTGTTTTTAGCTGTCATGGATTATTCTTTCAGCGTGCATTTCGAATCATGCATATTTATTACAACTTATAGAACTCCCGGTACCAGTGAACCAATTTGCGAACGCCATTTTCAACACTTGTTGCAGGCTTCAAACCGGTCAGCGCCTGTAGCAGCCTGGTATCGGCGGAAGTGTCTACCATGTCGCCAGCCTGCATTTCTTTCATATTCATCTGAAACTGCATGCCGGTAGCTTTTTCAATGGCGCGAATGAAGTCCATCAGTTCTACCGGGTCTGAATTGCCAATATTTACCACCC
>JALSYJ010000125.1 GCA_027071965.1 Robiginitomaculum sp.
AATGCGTCCATCAGGGGTGTTGCAATAATTGGTGGTGACAAAAACATATAAGGGCTATTCCGATTGATCGTGCAAACGATCGTTAAATTCCGTAGATCTGTATATTCAAGCATATGCGAAAAAAACAGATCAAAGCGCCACGAGTTAAGGTGCGTACCTGCAATAAACCATAAGCAGACTATCTGCTTAATCATAAGGTTTTGCAAACCAACATGCCGTAGCCTGAACAACCATGCACCAATAAA
Source organism: Robiginitomaculum sp. (assembly GCA_027071965.1). GTDB lineage: Bacteria > Pseudomonadota > Alphaproteobacteria > Caulobacterales > Maricaulaceae > Robiginitomaculum_B. The sequence continues at coordinate 246 of JALSYJ010000125.1, forward strand.
GTAAGAATGCAAGAAAAAATAAGAAGATTTGTGTAATCAACTTCTCGTCAATAACAAGTTGATAGGATATTGGGTTGTTAAGCGACCACAAGGTTTTAGGTAATATGGCTTTTTTACAGGGTTTAAAGGTTTATATGGGGTACTCAGGACGGCTTTGGGTTTTTGCCGTGCTGGTTTTAGGGTTGTCCTTTGGCCCGGTTTTGGCTCGTGAGGTTAATGATATCAGGTTCTCCGGGAACTCTGATCAAACCAGAATCGTTATCGAATTGGATGAAAAGCAGGATTATCGCTGGTTTACACTGGCCAGTCAGGGGGCGCGGCTGGTGCTGGACTTTCCAACTCTCAGCTGGAATGTGGCTGGTCATCAAGGAGCAGAACAGGGGGCTGCAGAGGGCCATGGGCTGGTAGATAGTTATCGGTTTGCGGTTAACTCCCCACGCACATCTCGCTTGGTTTTTGATCTGGTTGGCCCTATGCGCATTTCCCGTGAATTTTATCTGGCCCCGAACGATGAAAACCCTAATTATCGTCTGGTATTTGATCTGGAGAGCACTGATCTGATTAGCTTTATTGCAGGTGTTGGCGTTTATGAACCGTTTTTACCTGCTCCGGACAATGGTGTTCAGGCAGAATCGGAAAAGCAACAGAAAATTGCCAAAGTCACGGTTCTTGCTCCATCGCTAAAGCCTGATGTAAAGGGCAAAAAAAAGGTGGTTGTTATTGATGCTGGCCATGGCGGCAAAGATCCCGGAGCAATTGGCAAACACAGAGGAACCAGAGAAAAGCACGTAAATTTACGTCTGGCCCTGGCTTTGAAAAAACGGCTGGAGAAAAGTGGAAAATTTAAGGTCTTTCTTACCCGCAGTACGGATCGCTATATTGAATTGGACGATAGAGTAAAATTCGCCAGAAGTCGGGAAGCTGATTTATTCATATCCATGCACGCTGATTCAGCAGGTAATTCCAAAGCTCGCGGTGCTTCTGTATATACCCTGTCTGAAGGAGCCCGCAAGCGCTCTCGCAGTGAGATATTAAAGGGCAGTAATTGGCTGATTGATGTTGACCTGGCCGAAGCAAGACCAGAGGTCAGTGATATTCTGATTGATTTGTCCCAGCGGCAAACCAAAAATCAGTCAGCCGTATTTGCTGAATTACTAATCCCGAAACTGGCCAAAGTGGGGCCTTTGATTGGAAACACCCACCGTAATGGCAATCTGTTTGTCTTGCTAGCTCCCGATGTGCCAGCGGTGCTGGTTGAGGCCGGGTTCCTGTCAAACAAATATGACGAGATGAACTTAAACTCCAAGCGATATATCAACAGGTTGACCAATGCCATTGGCGATGGGGTAGAAGAATATTTCCGGGAAAACGACAGGTTACACGCCTCAAATTAAGGAAGTAAACGGCGCCGTGCCAAAGACGCCGTCCTGTTTTGCCAAAGGCTACCAGCCGCAATCAGTATCCTTGTTTTGTTCTTCAAGATATCCCATTAGTGGCTCAAAATAAGCAATAATTGCCGAACCATCCATCTGTCTTGTGCCGGTGAATGCTTCCAGCGCATCAGGCCATGGCTTTGATTGACCCATTTCCATCATTTTTTGGAATTTTTCACCAACTACATCTGATCCATAAATGGAGCAGCGGTGCAAAGCGCCTTCCCAGCCAGCCATTTCACATGCCGCCTGATGGAACTGAAATTGCATTACAAAAGACAGAAAATAACGCAAATACGGGGTGTTGCCGGGAATATGATATTTGGCGCCGGGGTCAAAGGCGTCTGCTGGTCGTTCGCCTCCTGGTGGGGTGATTCCTTGATATTTAGTGCGCATATCCCACCAACCCTGGTTGTAACTTTCCGGCGTGATCTCTCCGGAAAACACCTGCCAGCGCCATTTGTCCATCATGTAGGCAAAGGGCAGGAAGGCAATTTTATCCAGAGCCTTGTTCAACAACAAGCCGGTATCAGCGTCCGCATCCGGAATCATGTCTTCGGTAATCAACCCGATTTGGGCTAAATAATCAGGGGTAATGGACAAGGCAATAAAGTCACCAATGGCTTCATGAAAGCCGTCATTGGCCCCGGATCGGAATAATACCGGCTGATCTTTATAGGCGCGCTGGTAATAATTGTGGCCTAGCTCATGGTGCATGGTTTGAAAATCATCGGCATTGACCTTGGTGCACATTTTGATGCGGATATCATCTTTGCCGTCAATGTTCCATGCAGAGGCATGGCAGACCACATCCCGGTCTTTTGGTTTGGTGAACAAGGACCTTTTCCAGAAAGTCTCCGGCAGGGGATCCATGCCAAGTGATGAGAAGAAGTCTTCTCCGGTCTTTGCCATCTTTATCGCAGTATACTGTTTTTCCTTGAGCAATTCGGTTACATCATAGCCGACTTGGCCGCTGTTTTTGGGGGCTATCAGTGGATATACATTGCCCCAGGTCTGTGCCCACATATTGCCAAGCAAATCAGCACGTATCGGCCCGGTCTTAGCTTGTACCTCGTCGCCATATTGTTCATTAAGTCCGTTTCTTACATAACAGTGCAATTGATCGTATAATGGCTTTACCTGTCCCCACAGTCGATCAACCTCTGTGGCCATTTCACTGGCCTTCATGTCATAACCCGATAGCCATAGTTCACTCAAATCAGCAAATCCCAGCTCATTGGCCCCTGCATTGCCAATTTCAACCAGTCTTGCGTATTTGGGAGCCATTGGCACCGATACCTGACGCCATTTTGTCCACATTTCCTGTAACACTTCAGGGTCGCGCACGGTGCCCATCATTTCTTCAAGGTCATTTCTTGGATAGATCTTCCCATCCATCTCAATGCTGCCCTTGGCATAGGTTGAGCCCAGCCATGTGGAAATTTCCGATAATTCTTCTGCGGCACCTTCAACTTTGGAAGGAGCTGGCAGGGTCATGCCCATTTTTAAGATTTTCATCTTGCGGGACATCTCCGGAGGTAAGTCCAGATCGTTATAACGCTTGGCTTCATTGGCCAGATCCACACCCATCTTGGTAAATTCAGCACCGACCTTTGATACAAGCCAGTCAGTATCATCTGTAATGAAATTGGCATTGACCCAGAAAATACGCGAGCCGTATTCATTCATCTCTTCCATTTTCTTTTCAGCGTCTTCGATGAATTTTTCGGCTTCAGCTATTGTGGGCAAACTTTCTGAGGGAGGGTTGTCAGGTGCAGTTAGTTGATTGCATCCGGTAAGTGCGAGTAGCGCTACGCCTGTGAGTAATTTTTTCATTGCTGATGATCCCCTTGTGTTACTGGCTCTTTTGCAAAAGCGGCCTGTGAAACTTGCTTACAGTCTAGCGCAACAACAGGTCTGGTCAATCAAGGCTCTGCTTATCCTGTCATATCACCCACATAATAGCCCGCTCAACTGCGTTTAGTTTGTGTGCTTGCTCTAACAATATGTTTACTCTCAAGGGTTATATACAGGCAAAACCGCATGGCAGAAGCGCCGTGCAAACAAGCGCAAACGCAGAAAAAGCGGCGCGACCTGGGTGAATATGTCGCAAGTTAAGCGATTCCTGCCAAGTTTTGGCATTGCAGT
>JALSYJ010000126.1 GCA_027071965.1 Robiginitomaculum sp.
TGACCAGGCCTGCTTTTTCAGCTTTGGGCACCTTGCGAAATCCAAAGGACTCCTGTGCTTCGGGTGTAGACTTATTGCTCATGGCGGCGGAACATAGCGGCTTGTTAGCCAAACTACCATAGGACATTTTCACATGCCTGAACTTCCTGAAGTCGAAACCGTCCGTAATGGGCTTGCCCCGGTTATGGATGGCAACAGAATTACAACCGTTCGGCTAAATCGGCCTGATTTGAGGTTTCCCTTTCCCGAAAACTTTGCAAACCGGCTAAGCGGCGCAAAAATTCATAAAACTGCCCGGCGCGCAAAATATTTACTGTTTCATCTGGACACCGGTGAAACCTTGTTGTGCCATTTGGGAATGAGCGGTTCGTTTTTGGCCCTTAAAGCCGGTGAGGCTGTGCCGCCAGACAGAAACACAAAACACGATCACGTATTATTTAAGATGAGCGATAGCGCAAGGCTCATTTATAATGATCCGCGCCGCTTTGGGTTTATGGATTTATTTGCAACAGATGATATGGATGAATCCAAATTCCTGAAAAACCTGGGGGCCGAGCCTACCGGCAATGAAATATCGGCAACAAAGCTTTTACAACAGCTCTCCACACGAAAAGGCCCCATTAAATCAGCCTTGCTTGACCAAAGAATAATTGCCGGGCTGGGAAATATCTATGTGTGTGAAATACTGTTTAGAACAGGAGTGCACCCGGCAATGCGTGCTTGTGACTTAACCCCAAAACAAATTGAAGACATGGTTGATCACACCAGAAATGTAATCAGGGAGGCCATCATCTCCGGCGGCTCATCACTAAAGGACTTTACCAATGCCGATGGAGATTTGGGATATTTCCAGCACAGTTTTGATGTATATGGACGAAACGATCAACCTTGCCGAAAGCCGGGTTGTGGCCACAGTATTGAGCGAATAGTCCAAAGCGGCAGGTCAAGTTTTTATTGCCCTGGCTGCCAAAGCCTGCACCTTAAAAAAGTATCCGATTAAAACATCCCGATTTAATATTGCGCTGCCTGCGTTATTTTTGTCTATTGAACCTGCCGCTATCTTGGCCTATGTGGCGATGAATTAAACTCCGGGGTGGGGACAGCACCTCCAAAATGGTGGAGCACACTAATGGTGGAACATAATGTCATTTGAAACAATCCAGATAAAAACCGACGGCAATGTCGGGGTTATCACATTAAACCGGCCCGAAGCCCTAAACGCTCTTAATGCGCAAATGACCGGTGAAATTGCGCAAGCATTAGCAGAATATGAAACCGATTCGGAAATCGGCTGTGTGGTTCTTACCGGCTCAAAAAAGGCATTTGCTGCCGGTGCTGACATCAAGGAGCTGCAGGATCGTTCTTTTGTTGATATTTATATGAAAGACCCCTTTGTTGAAACTTGGGAAAGTGTTTCGCGGTTCAAAAAGCCGATTATCGCAGCCGTTTCAGGCTATGCTTTGGGGGGGGGCTGTGAAATAGCCATGATGTGTGATTTTATTCTGGCCGCCGACAATGCCAAGTTTGGCCAGCCTGAAATTAATCTTGGCGTTATGCCCGGGGCCGGCGGAACCCAGCGTCTGGCCCGGTTTATTGGCAAGGCCAAAACCATGGAAATGTGCCTTACCGGCCGGATGATGGACGCCGAAGAAGCCGAACGTGCTGGCCTGGTTTCCCGCATTATATCTGCAGATGATCTGTTGGATGAAGCGATGAAAACCGCACAAACAATTGCTGAAAAGTCACTGCCCATTGCGATTATGACAAAGGAGGCGGTTAATACCGCCTATGAAACCACCCTTGCACAAGGTATCCGATTTGAGCGCAGGGTGTTCCATTCACAATTCGCCACCGAGGATCAGGATGAAGGAATGACCGCCTTTATTGAAAAGCGCACCCCTCACTTCAAAAACCGATAGCCACATAGGTGTAAAAGGTGTTGACCTTGCGAGCTCTCAAAGCTATATGCCGCGCCTTGGCACTATGTACCGGGTGCACAGGCAACCGACAGCTAAGCGCCACAAACCTAATCCACCCTGCCTGACAGGAAATAAACAAGGACCATTATGGCCAATACCAGTTCCGCCCAAAAAGCTGTTCGGCAAATCGCTCGCCGCACCGCTACCAATAAGTCCCGCCGCACCAGAGTGCGTACTTGCCTGCGTGCCGTTGAAGAGGCTCTTGCCAAGGAAGATCAGGCCGCTGCCCAAAGCGCTTTTGCCATCGCCGAACCAGCAATGATGCGGGCTGTCAGCAAGGGTGTTTTTCATAAGAACACCGCTGCCCGTAAAATTTCCCGGCTATCACACCGGATCAAGAATCTCGGCGCAAAATAAATAAACGCCAAAATTTATTGTCTGAAGAACCGGCCAAAAAGAGCCGGTTCTTTTGTTTGGGCGGCCGAATTACCTGTCGTACACAGGGCAAAACCCCGAACGCTCAAAACGCCTCAAGAGTCAACAAAAAAGAATCAATTTATTTTACCTTAAGCAAGCGCCGAAGAGTCAAAGACTTAGCCGCACAGGCGAGTAATTTGACATTTTTTTTCAGATTCCAACATTGACCAATATTGTTAACTTGTTAGGTTGCCTCAGATGATTTTTCCAACGGGGTTATCTGCTGACATCACTGGCGGGCATTTAAGTGGTTTCAGGTAAAATGTGGAAAAATTCATTATATAACAAAGCACTGCCCAATTAAGGGCATTTCTTCTTCGGGCTGTTAGAGGGGCGCGTCCAGTGGCTAATCATAACCATTATATTGTCAACCAGGACGCAGATATTAACCAATTGCAGCCCGTGTGGGCCATGGTTCGTGAGGGTTTGGGCCAACAAATACCAGCCAGCGATTTTCGCTCATGGATTGATCGTTTGCAGGCGATTCCTGTTGATGAGGACAGGGTTGCGCTAATTGCGCCAAACACGTTTTCACGGGACTGGATTCAGGAAAACCTGTTTGATTTAATTTGTAAATTATGGATGAAGTCTGACCCACAAAACCGCAGCCTGTCCTTACAGGTGGCCTCTGGCAAGGTTACTGCAACAAATACGGATGCCGAAGCTAAGAAAACTGACCAGGCATCAATGTCTGTTGCAGATACAGCCGGTCACAAATATCGTTTTGATAATTTTGTGGTCGGCCCCAGCAATGAAGTGGCGTGGGCGGTTTCAAAACAGGCGGCGCGCGGGCCACAATCAAGATTTAATCCGCTGTTTATTCATGGCGGCTATGGCCTGGGCAAAACCCATTTGTTGCGGGCAATTGCCCATCAAAGCCGGATTCAGTCTCCGACAAAAAAGGTATTGTTTTTAACCGCAGAGGCCTTTGTACAAAAATTTGTTACCTCGCTTCGTGGTACCCAGTCCCTTGAGTTCAAGAAGAATTTCCGGTCACTGGACTTGCTTCTTATTGATGATTTACATTTTTTAGCTGGAAAAACTGCAACCCAGGAAGAGTTCGTCCACACCCTTGGCTCACTGATTGAAAGCGGCTCGCAGGTTGTCTTAAGCGCAGATCGCTCCCCTGGTGAAATTGCCGCTTTGGATGACAGGCTGCGCTCTCATTTAAGCGGCGGCCTTGTCTGCCGTATTGCACCTGCTGCTTTTGAATTACGCCGGGAAATACTGGTGCAGCAGGTAGAAGAAATGAAAACAGAGTTTGAAAACTTCAAGGTTCCGGATGATGTGCTGGACTTTTTAGCCTCTAAAATCTGTTCTTCTCCGCGCGAATTGCTTGGCGCCTTGAATATGGTGGTATCAGGAACAGTATTAATTGGTCGCCCGGTAACACTGGAGCAGGCCCGTGACATACTAAGTGACGTGGTGCGGGCAACACGGGTAAAGGTTTCCATTTCCGACATCAAAAACGGCACCACCTCATGGTTTGGTCTTGGCAAGGAAGATCTGCTATCACGACGCAAAACCCGCAATATTGTAAGGCCGCGCCAAATTGCCATGTATCTTGCCAAAGAGCTTACTTCTTGCTCCTTGCCTATGATCGGACAGCGCTTTGGCGGACGCGACCATACTACGGTAATTCATGCCATAAAAACCATACAAAAGCTGATTGCTGAAGATACCGCCCTTGCAGACGAGGTTGAAGGCTTGCGTCGTTCGCTTACCAAGCTACAGTCATAACCTTGATTTGGGTCATTTGGCTCATATTTGTAATAAGCCCTATTGAGCAATTGCTATATTTGTGACAAGTGGGGCGCAAAACCGGATAGAATCGCGATGAAATTTACCATTGAGCGGGCTCCCCTTCTAAAATCACTCAGCCATGTAACCAGCGTGGTCGAGAGACGAAACACTATTCCCATATTGTCCAATATCCTGCTTAGCGCTTCTGCAGAGGGCGTAAGCATGGCTGCTACTGACCTTGATATTGAAATTGTTGAGATTGTGGATGCCAATGTTCTGTCCGAAGGCGTAGCGACACTGCCGGCTCATACCTTTTATGAGATTGCCCGCAAGCTGCCCGAAGGGGCCGAGGTGACGCTGGAGATGAAACCAGACGACACACAGATGGTCTTGCGCGCCGGACGGTCACGGTTTTCATTGCCAACACTGCCTCAGGATGAGTTCCCAGCCCTGTCTGCAGACGGGCTGACCCATCGCTTTGAGCTCGAGGCGTCTGAACTTGCCCGGCTGATCGACAAAACCAGATTTGCTGTCTCAAATGAAGAGACCCGTTATTATCTAAATGGCGTTCATATGCACGCAACAGAGGGTGAACAGCCGGTATTGCGCGCTGTTGCAACCGATGGCCATCAACTGGCTTTGTGTGAATCTGTTATTCCTTCTGGCGCCGAAGGCATGCCTGCTATTATTGTCCCTCGTAAAACCATTGGCGAAGTGCGCAAACTCGTTGATGATGTAAGCGACAATGTAGTTATAGCTGTCTCTGATTCTAAAATAAGGTTTGCGGTTGGCAGCGCCGTGCTTACTTCCAAATTAATTGACGGGTCTTTTCCTGATTACCAGCGGGTAATTCCCAAAACTAATGAAAACCAGCTTGAGCTGGAAAATCGCAGCTTTGCTGCATCCGTTGATCGGGTTTCCACAGTGAGTATGGAAAAATCACGCTCTGTCAAAATGGTTTTGGAAGCAGATACCTTAACATTACGGGTGTCCAGCCCGGAATCCGGACAGGGAACCGAAGAAATTTCAGTGTCATACAGCGGAGATCCGATGGAGATTGGCTTCAATGCCAAATATTTGCTAAATGTCCTGTCCCAGATCGATGGTCAGGAGGTGGTTTTTCGCCTGTCTAATTCCAATTCTCCAATTTTGATTGAAGACAGCGGCGATAAACACGCCCTTTATGTACTGATGCCGTTGCGGGTGTGATCTCTACGGCCCTTGTTCATCTCTCTTTAAGCCGGTTTCGTTCCCACACGAACACCGAGCTTGATATTGAACCAAAGCCAGTGATCCTGTTCGGAGCCAACGGAATTGGCAAAACCAACATATTAGAAGCTGTTTCCTTGCTTACTCCCGGCCGGGGACTGCGCCGCAAGCGGCTTTCTGATGCCACCCAGCATGGCAGCTCACAGCCATGGGCTGTGCACGCAAAACTATCCCGCCAAGACGGTATATTTTCCATTGGAACCGGGCTGGAGACTCTGTCCAATGGCCACCGCAGGCTGGTGCGGGTTGATGGCAGTCATGCCAGTGCTGGGGCGCTGGCACAATTGATGCGACAGGTTTGGCTAACCCCGGCGCAGGATCGAATCTTTTCCGGAGCCAGAGGGCTGAGGCTTAAGTTTTTTGATCGTCTGGTTTTTTCCTTGTTCCCGGAACACGCAAAGGCCGTGTCATCTTATGAAAAAGCCATGCGGCAGCGCCAAAAGCTGCTGGATGATGGCGGGGCTGAGCCGGCATGGCTGGACGGGCTGGAGCAGCAAATGGCACAATTTGCATTGGTGCTTATGCAAAACCGGAACCAGACAATGCAGCGCCTGATCCAAGAGATCGAGTCCAGCCCTGCCAGCGCTTTTCCCAAAGCTGATCTGGAACTGGTTGGTGAGAATGAGCTCGCTGTACTGACAGCAAAAAACCCCATTGATGAAAACGCCCTGCGCACAAGCTTTGGTAAGGCCAGACACAATGATACCCGCGCCGGGCGTTGCTTAACCGGGCCGCACCGGGCTGATTTGCGCGTAAGCTGGGCCGTGAAACAAATGCCAGCCAGCGAGTGTTCCACAGGCGAGCAAAAGGCCTTGCTTGTGGGGCTGACCCTGGCTCATGCCAAAGCTGTAAGTGCCCACCAGCAGGCATGCGCGCCGATAATCCTGCTTGATGAAGCTTGCGCCCATCTGGACGAGAGGCGCCGCGCAGCACTTATTGATGAGCTGTGCCAGTTAAAAGGTCAGGCCTGGCTTAGCGGTACTGACCGTTCCTTGTTTGAGCATTTTGGCAATAGGGCTCAGTTTTTTGAAATTAAAGAGACGGGGGCAACCCCCGAACAGGCCAGTTAATTGACATTATTCTGGCATGTTTTTGCTCGCTCCAGCGGCACAAAAGCGTTAAGGTTTGCTCCATGACAAATGAAACGAATCAACAAGCGATTTCTGACGAGTACGGAGCCGACAGTATCAAGGTATTAAAAGGCCTTGATGCGGTGCGAAAGCGCCCCGGAATGTATATTGGCGACACCGACGATGGCTCGGGCCTACACCACATGGTTTACGAGGTGGTGGACAATGCCATTGATGAAGCTCTGGCAGGACATTGTGATACGGTTGAGGTGATTTTACATGCTGATGGCTCAGCATCTGTTTCCGATAATGGCCGGGGAATTCCAACTTCCATTCACGAAGAAGAAGGCGTATCCGCAGCTCAGGTCATTATGACCCAGCTTCATGCTGGCGGAAAATTTGACCAGAACTCCTACAAAATTTCCGGTGGCCTTCACGGCGTTGGGGTATCTGTGGTCAACGCCCTGTCATCAGAGTTGTTTTTGACCATTTGGCGTGACGGCAAAACCCATGAAATGAAATTTGAACATGGCGAGCCCATTGGTGATCTGAAGATAACTGGCGAGGCGCCAGACAATAAAACCGGTACTTTGGTGCGGTTTTTGCCGTCCACGGAAACCTTCACCATGGTTGAGTTTGAGTATAAAACCCTGCAGCACCGCTTGCGGGAACTTGCGTTCTTAAATTCCGGGGTAAAAATCCGGCTGCGCGATGAGCGCGGCACCGAAGTCATTGAAACTGAAATGATTTATGAGGGTGGTGTCAAGGAATTTGCCCGGCATCTTGATCGGACAAAATCTCCCCTGCTTGAAGAACCTATTGTAATCAGGGCCGAGCGCGATGGCATTGAGGTTGATGCTGCCCTGTGGTGGAATGACGGCTATCATGAGCGGGTTTTGTGTTTTACCAATAATATTCCACAACGAGATGGCGGCACTCATCTGGCAGGATTTCGCGGCGCCCTGACCAGGGCAATCAACAATTATGCCAATGCCTCAGGAGCAACCAAGCGCGAGAAAGTCTCTTTGAGCGGCGATGATAGCCGCGAGGGATTGACTTGCGTATTGTCGGTTAAGGTTCCAGATCCCAAATTTTCTTCGCAAACCAAAGACAAGCTGGTTTCTTCGGAGGTTCGGCCGGTTGTTGAAAGCGTTATGGGCACAGGCCTGTCAGAATGGCTTGAGGAACACCCAAACGAAGGCAAGCTGATTATTCAAAAAATTGTCGAAGCTGCTGCTGCCAGAGATGCCGCCAGAAAAGCCCGGGAGCTTACCAGACGCAAATCAGCTCTCGACATAGCCTCTTTGCCGGGGAAGCTGGCCGATTGTCAGGAGCGAGACCCGGCAAAATCTGAAATCTTCATTGTGGAGGGGGACAGCGCCGGCGGTTCGGCCAAGCAGGGGCGAAACCGAAAGAATCAGGCAATTTTACCCTTGCGCGGCAAAATTCTGAACGTGGAGCGGGCCCGGTTTGATAAAATGCTCTCCAGCACTGAAATTGGCACGCTGATCACTGCCTTTGGCACCGGCATTGGCCGTGACAGTTTCGACATTGAGAAACAGCGCTATCACAAGGTCATTATCATGACCGATGCTGATGTGGATGGGGCCCATATCCGAACCCTGTTACTTACATTTTTCTATCGTCAAATGCCTGAGCTGATTGAAAAGGGCTATTTATATATTGCGCAACCACCGCTTTATAAGGCAAGCAAGGGAAAAACCGCGATCTATCTTAAAGATCAGGATGAGATGGATCAGTATTTGCAAAACGAGGGCATATCCGAAGCTGTACTGCAGCTTGGCTCAGGTGAGCAGATATCCGGGGCTGACCTAAAGAGAATCATCAGTGTTTCCGCAAATGCAACACAGTTAATTCGGCGACTACAAGCCAAAGCCAGTCCGCAGGTAATTGCACAAGCTGCCATTGCCGGGGCCTTGCAGGTAGATATTGACCCGGACAGGCTGGCTGATACCGCAAAGCGCCTCGACCGTCTGGCAGACGAAGCTGAGGACGGCTGGACGGGAGAGGTCGGAGAAGAAAACTCTATGGTCTTCTGCCGCGAAGTGCGTGGAGTGCGAGAACAGGTTGTTCTGGACGAAGCCTTTAGAAATTCTGCCGATGCGCGGCGTTTATCGGCACTAAGCCCGGATCTGCTGGAAACCTTTGCTGAGCCCGCGGTTTTTTCCCGCAAGGGCAGGGAAACCACAATTTACGGGCCTGTGCAGTTAATGGATACGGTTCTTGACGAAGGTTCAAGGGGGCTTTCCATACAGCGCTATAAGGGTTTGGGGGAAATGAACCCCGATCAGCTTTGGGAAACCACCCTTGATCCTGATGCGCGCAGCCTGTTGCAGGTTCGTATTGAACATGCCGATGAGGCTGATGACCTGTTCACCAAACTAATGGGTGATGTAGTTGAGCCGCGCCGGGAATTTATTCAAAACAACGCCCTTGATGCCGAGGTCGATGTCTAGGCTCAGGACCTATTAAATCGAGGGATTCCCATTTGTTGTAATTTGTGATTCATCATGGCAAAGGAGATTTGTCATGAGTGATTTGTTTTGGCTTTCAGAAGCGCAATTAGCCATTATCAAGCCCTGCTTTCCTCTGGCCCATGGTGCCGCGTGTGGATGATCGTCGGGTGGTTTCAGGCATTATCTTTGTGATCAGAAACGGGCTTCGCTGGCGTGATGCGCCAGCAGAGTACGGCCCCCACAAGACCCTGTACAACCGGTTTGTTCGATGGAGCCGGATGGGTGTTTTTGACAAAATATTCAGTCGGTTAACCGCAGAAGCGGGCGCACCGGAAATGTTGATGATTGATGCTACTCACCTCAAAGCCCACCGAACAGCAGCCAGCCATCAACACAGCGCTCTGATGGTTCTAAACCAGACGCTCCAGCAGCATTTTCTTGATCTCTCCAATTGCCTTGGCCGGATTTAGACCCTTGGGGCAAACCTGTGTGCAATTCATAATTGTGTGGCAGCGATAAAGACGAAAAGGGTCTTCGAGCGCGTCCAAACGCTCGCCTGTTGCTTCATCACGGCTATCTATTAGCCAGCGATAGGCCTGTAACAAGGCTGCCGGGCCCAGATATTTGTCACCATTCCACCAATAGCTTGGACAGGCAGTAGAACAGGATGCACACATTATGCACTCATAAAGCCCGTCCAGCCTGTCCCGGTCTTCTGGCGCCTGACGCCATTCTTTTTGCGGCTCCGGAGTAGTGGTGCGTAAATATGGCTCCATTGCTGCATGCTGGGCATAAAAATCGCTCAAATCCGGCACCAGATCCTTAACCACAGACAAATGCGGCAGCGGTGAAATAGAAATAACACGGCCTTTGCCCTTTAATTCATCAAGTCCCTTGGTACAGGCAATAGAGTTGCGTCCATCAATATTCATGGCACAGGAGCCGCAAATCCCCTCGCGGCACGAACGACGAAATGACAGGGTGGGGTCAATTTCGTCCTTAATATAAATCAGCACATGCAAGGTCATTGGCCCGCATTTGGATGTATCAACATCATAAAGATCCCACCGGGGGTTATCTCCTGTATCCGGATCGTAGCGATAAATCCTGAAAGTGGTTATACTGGCAGGATCAGAGCCATCCGGAGCCGGCCAGTGTTTGCCCTTGGTGATTTTTGAGTTTTTTGGCAGAGTTAGCTGCGCCATATCACTTACACACCTTTTTCAATGGTTTTTGCAGATTATACATTATCCAAACACCCGTCGTAAAATTTCTGAAGTGCGTTTGGCCGGATTTTCACGAATTGCCGCTTCTTCTTTACCGATATAGGTAAACACCCCTTTTAAGCCGTATTTTACACCATGGGAGACCAGGTCGTTTTTGGCGTTTTGGGTTAGATTCGGGGCAAATGGAACAGATTGCAGCCTATTGGTTACAGCATCCAGCGCCTGAAACGCCCCGGTTCCGGCAAGCGCCGTTTTCATAACCGGGGTAAACAACCGGCTCAATTCAGGTGTGGTTTTTTCTTGCAAGTACAAAGTTGCAGCCGTTTCCGGGCCGCGCACAATAGCAATGGCATCTGAAATGCTAAGGTCTGCCACCGCGTCCATAAATATGGCTTTGGCGTTTGGGGCGGCCTTTTCTGCACCATGATTAAGTTTGGCCTGCAAATCATCAAGCATGGCGCTGGCGCCTATTGAAGCCATGATTTTTTGCACCTCCCTCAATCTTTGCGGCAAGGAAATTCGTATCAGATCATTGTTCAAAAACCCTCCGGAACGCCCGACAATGCCAAGCGCGGACAAGACCCCGTTGGACAAAGCGGCGCGAATTCCTTCTGCCGCTTCGCCCTGGGTTAGAGAGCTGCCACCCATGGCCATAACCGCATCAAGAATTTCCGGATCAAAAGTTTCACATGCCGCCAGAGGTGCCCCAAGAAGCAGCGCAAGGGCAGAGCGTCGAGTAGCCATATCAATACACCCTTGCTTTGGGTTTAATATATTCGACCTCATCGGTCATGGTATAGGTATGCACTGGGCGTGTCCCCAGCTTGACCTTTTTTTCATCAAACCAGGCCAAGGAGTGTTTCATCCATTTATCGTCATCACGATCCGGGAAATCTTCTCTGGCGTGCGCGCCTCTGCTTTCCTCCCGATTGGCAGCCCCGTAAATGGTGGTCATGGCATTGCCCATTAAATTGTCCAGCTCCAATGTTTCCATCAAATCGCTATTCCAAACCATTGAGCGATCAGATACTTTCAAATCAGATCTGGCATCGCTGATTTTGCTTAAAGCCCCACACCCTTCATTTAGAACCTCGCCTGTGCGGAACACTGCGCAATGATCCTGCATGGCCCGTTGCATGGAAAGCCTAAGCTCAGCCGTTGCTGTGCTGCCATTTGCGTGGCGCAGGCGATCCAGCCGATCCAGATGAGCATCGGTTGAGGGCAGATCCCTGCTGGTTGCGCCCGGTTTAAGCGTCTCGCCGCACCGCAAACCAGCGGCCCGCCCAAATACCACCAGATCAATCAATGAATTTGACCCCAGCCGGTTGGCTCCATGTACCGAAACACACGCAGCTTCACCCACCGCCATCAACCCCGGAACCACGGCATCAGGGTCTTTGCCTTTTTTGGTTACAACCTCGCCATGAAAATTGGTTGGAATTCCACCCATATTATAATGGCAGGTAGGCAATACTGGAATTGGCTGCTTGGTTACATCAACACCAGCAAAAATTTTGGAGCTTTCAGCAATGCCCGGCAGACGCTTATGGATCATTTCAGGATCAAGATGATCAAGATGTAAATATATGTGATCGCCACGATCACCGACACCTCTGCCTTCACGAATTTCCAGCGTCATCGCCCGTGATACTACGTCTCTGGAGGCCAAATCCTTGGCGGACGGCGCATAACGCTCCATAAATCGCTCACCCTCGGAATTAACCAGATAGCCGCCCTCGCCGCGTACACCTTCGGTAATTAACATTCCAGCGCCATAAATTCCGGTAGGATGAAATTGCACAAATTCCATATCCTGCATTGGCAAGCCAGCGCGCAACACCATGCCGCCGCCATCGCCGGTACAGGTATGGGCAGAAGTACAGGAAAAATACGCCCGGCCATAACCACCCGTGGCCAGAATTACTTTTTGAGCACTAAACCGATGCAGGGTGCCATCATCCAATTGCCAAGCCGTGACCCCGCGACATGCCCCTTCATCATCCATTATCAAATCAAGAGCAAACACTTCGATAAAAAAGTCCACATCATGCCGCAAGGATTGACCATATAAAGTATGAAGCATGGCATGACCCGTGCGATCAGCCGCAGCACAGGTGCGCTGGGCCGCCGGGCCCTCGCCGAACTTTGTGGTCATGCCGCCAAATGGCCGTTGATATATCTTCCCGTCCTCGGTACGGGAAAACGGCAGGCCCCAATGCTCCATTTCATACACTGCATCTGGAGCATGGCGGCACAAATATTCGATACTGTCCTGATCCCCCAGCCAATCGGAACCCTTGACTGTATCATACATGTGCCAGCGCCAATTATCCTCGCCCATATTGCCAAGCGAAGCAGCCACCCCACCTTGAGCAGCTACTGTATGTGACCGCGTCGGAAACACCTTGGAAATGCAGGCGGTTTTTAATCCGGCCTGCGCAGCCCCCAAAGCAGCGCGAAGACCGGCTCCGCCAGCGCCCACAACAACAACATCATACTTGTGATCGACCCAGGAATAGGAACTCATTTACGGGATCACCCTTCAATAAAAATTTTCAAAATTGACAGAATACCGACCAGCCAGAAAGCCAGACAACCAAAAAAATTTATAAGTAACAGGGCCGGGCGCACCCAGCCGCCAAAATAATCCTCGACCACCACCTGCACACCCAACTTCAGGTGCCAGAACATGGCGCTTAGCAAAACCAGCAGCGTGCTAGTGCCAAGCAGGGATCCGGCCCATATCCGCACCGATTCATAACCGGAAGAAAATGCTGCTAAGAACTGAAACAATACAAAAGGAACCAGCATCAACAACACCAAGGCTGTTACTCTTTGCGCCAGAAAATGCTGGCTGCCGTGTCCTGCGGAACCAAGACCGGTAATTTTAGCGCGCGGGGTTTGTAAACGAGCCATTGGCTTTTTCTCCATTTAAGCCTTTTGTCCGGGGAAGGCCTCAAATACCCAATACCCGGCACTCCACAAAGCCAGTGTTAACACTAAGGATAAAATCATAACCAGCCAGGCGCTTTGGTTCGAGGTTTGTTTTTCATAGCCGTGGCCACTGTCCCAGACCAAATGCCTAACCCCGTTTAACAAATGAAAGAACAGCGCCAGTGTAAATCCAAACAATATCAACTTACCGGGAAAAGAGCCCAGCAGTCCCATCACCTGTTCATAGCGCTTTTCTCCTTGTGACAGAGCCCACAGCCACAACACCAATATCAAGGACCCACCAGCCAAAACTATTCCGCTTAACCGGTGTAAAATTGAAGTCACCATGGTTATGTGCCACCGCCAAATTGTGGTAAATGGTGACATTGGCCTAGCATGGTTGGTTTTTACGCCCATATCCTGCCCCTTAAAATGATTTGCACTCATGCAAACAAAGCAGCGGCAAACCTACGCCTCTTGCCTTTTAAGTCAACGCGCAACCGCGCGAAAACCCTCAACTATAGTCCTTAAAACCCCGGTTTCTGGTTTCTGTTCTTCAGACGCTTTCTTTTTGGCAAATTTTGTGTTATGGTCTTCCCAGAACTTGCGGAACCTGTACGAGCACTAAGTGAGTAGTTTATTTTGATAATTTTGAATTTTAACGGATTGCGTTCCGCATTGTAAAACCAAAACCCCCAATATTTCACCTGGTCTCGTTAGGGTCTGCGCATATTCGTGCCTTTTCCTGCGAAAACAGACAGAAAAACAAAAGAGAGCAAAATGGCAAAAAAAGCATCTGCAAAAAAATTTAAGCCCAAGGATTTTATTGTCTATCCGGCCCACGGTGTTGGACAGGTTACCGGTATTGAGGTTGAAAACATAGCCGGTATGGATCTTGAGGTTTATGTAGTAGACTTTCCACAGGATAAAATGACATTACGGGTACCAACAGCCCGGGCCAGCACCACCGGCATGCGGGCCCTAGCCTCACAGGTGGTTCTTGAGGATGCAATTGAAACACTAAAGGGTAAGCCAAAGGTCAAGCGCACCATGTGGAGCCGCCGCGCTCAGGAATATGAAGCAAAAATCAATTCAGGAGACCTGATCTGGATTGCCGAAGTGGTGCGCGACCTTCATCGCAATGACGACCAGCCGGAGCAATCCTACTCCGAGCGCCAGCTATACGAAAGCGCTATCGACAGAATGGCGCGAGAGGTGGCGGCGGTTAAAAAAATTGAATGTGAAGCTGCCTTTGATACCCTTACCCAGACGCTGGTAAGCAAATCAGCGGCTGCAGCCTGATGTCTGGTTGACCGGGCGGTTGTCAAAATTGCGACAACCGCCCTGTCGCATTTTTGAACCGCAAAACCCGCGCTCAAGTAGCTAAGCGGTAGCGCAAATAAAGAGTCCTCAAGTAGCCGCTAGGCGGTAGGACATTAAAAGAGTCCTCAAGTAGCCGCTAGGCGGTAGGACAGATAAAAACTTCCCACTTTTGCTAAAAATGCTCAATCTTTATCTGTCGCATTTTGAACCGCAAAACCCGTCCTCAAGTAGCCGATAGGCGATAGGACAGATAAAAACTTC
>JALSYJ010000127.1 GCA_027071965.1 Robiginitomaculum sp.
TCTCCAAAATATAACCACCGAATCCCATATTGTTATATCCCGGAAGAACAAGAATATGCAATCAATCGATTTCACGGATTTACGAACGGCTTTCAGGCTTGTATAGGATCACTCGCCTTACAAGTTTCAAGAGCTTGCAATGCAGTTACGAGGCCCTGTGGCGGAGTGGTGACGCTGGGGATTGCAAATCCTCCTACCCCGGTTCGATTCCGGGCGGGGCCTCCATATTTTTATTACATATTTGTTTTTAACTAGATTATTTGAAACCAAAACATGGCTTTCCAATACTGGGATGGGGCAAGCTAAAATGGCAGTGTCTTTCCGGCCAGAAACGGCAGTTTAAGCACAATAAGCAAATCACGTAATTCCTGACGGGCGGCCACGTGACTCATGGAAAAACTCACCTGACTGCCTTTTTCAGTTACATCAAGCAAGGTAAGACCAGCAGGGAACAGCTCCCGATAAATCACCCGCTCGGCAAAACCAGGCGCCAGTCGAAAACCAATCCTGTCTGACAATTGCGCCAGCCCCTCGCCCACTCTTTGTTTATTGCGTGCATTGATTGAACTCATACGATTACGCATCACCACCCAATCTATAGGTGTTTTTTCCTGAACCGCCTTTTTCTTTCGCGCGGCCCACACCATTTCACTGTAGAATGAGGGGCTTTGCACCTCCAGGGTTGCAGGATCAACCTTAGCCAGCAGATCAAAGTCCACAAAGCTGTCATTTATTGGTGTAATCAGCGTATCAGCCGCTGCATGGGCAATACGCGAATAATTGGTATCACTGCCCGGAGCATCAATTACAATATGATCGCAATGCGCCGCCAGCGCAGTAATTGCATCATTCCACAAGCAGGCTTCTTCAGCCTCGGCAAGATCAAGCTCCCGGTGGGTGGAGCGCTCTATGGTTACCTGCGCTGGCATTGGCAGAATTTGCCCGTTCTGTTCACACCAGCGAGCGCGATTTTCCATAAATCGACTTAAAGTTCGCTGACGAATATCAAGATCAACAACCCCTACCCTCGCCCCGGCACGAATCAAGGCGATTGCCACATGAAATGCAATTGTTGACTTGCCTGCTCCGCCTTTTTCATTCCCAACCACAATTGTATAGAGGCTGGTAACAGGTTCCAGTGTAGGTTCACTTTGTTGTTCCATAAATCCTTCCCTTATTGGTGAAAATTCATGCTAAGAGAATCAATATCACAAGAATTCAACACCTCCGCTATTATGCATCGAGTCGCGGGGTTCGTGTTAATTTTCATGCTTGCAATTACAATAAATGACAGTGCATTGGCTGAAATCAGCGTGGAGCCAACCAGAATCGTATTAACACGAAACAGTCAAACAACTTTGGTTACTGTGCAAAATACGGGTTTGCGCTCACAAAGAATAACCCCAACATGGGTTAATATGGTGCAGGCCAATGACAGCGTATTACACCCTTCGGGGAATGAAATAGCATTGGCAGATATGCAAGATGTCCGGGTCTGGCCGAGCGCATTAATTGTCAAACCCATGTCATCGCAGGCTTTTACCCTACTGACGCCGCCAGAAACTGATTTTACTGGCGAGACGCGAATTCATTTGCGCCTGAATATAGACCCTGCCCATGGCACCGGGGCACGCTGGGCCGTAGTTCTGCCTGTGCTGGTAAAAAATGATCTAATACGACCGGAGGTCAGGATAACTCATCTTGATTTACAAGAAAATGGCGACCTCTCTATTACCATGAAAAACACTGCCATTGTCAGTTCATACGGGCATATAGTGGTGTTTGATCGCGATGGATTGCGACTGGCTACATTGAACAATGTCAACTTATATACGCCTGAAACAGAAGTTACGTTTTCAATAAAACTGCCCAAAATACCCAAAAATCAACTAACTGTTCGGTATCTTGGTGATGCTGAATTTGCCGGCATCGCCTTTGCGGAACAGGTATTGCAAATCAGCCCTGAACTTTTCCGGTAAAATCAGCTCTTGCACAGGAAAGACCTTTTAATTGCAGGTTTTTGCACTTTGTATGCACCACTGTCTCTTGTAATATTGGGCCAGCCTTTAATCGCATAAATACGCCCTTGGCACCAAGGTCAACCCGTTCCAGTCTTGGCTGCAGACCTGCAAGCTCCTTTGGGGCCTTGCTTTGCAATTCTGCCCAGCCTGCTATTGCTGTTTGTTCATCGCGATATGAGCCAAGATGTAATGCAAAAAACATTGACCGCCCATCGTGCAGTTTTGGCGGCAAAGGAAAATCCTTTGCTGTATCTGATGGTGAAACAGAAGCTTGCAGCACCCGTGCACCTGTATTTTCCTCTGCGGAAACCAGCGGCAATAAAACCGGCAGCTTTTGCGGCTCGGCATAGGAGATTCTTGGCAGGGAATCACCAAGATACCGATCAGGCGCATACGTCTCTTCAGGGCCCAAAGCAGGATTGGGCAAAAGATCAGCAGCCAATTGATAAATTTGCGGCTCCAAAGAGGCGATATCCTGCCATTGCTCTTTAGCTTCGACCTCGCGCAGGCGCTCAACGACTACATTTACCGCAATGCGTAAATCCCTGTCTTCATGCGCCAGCCTTGATAGATGCTCCGCCTGCTGCGCCCTTACAGGGTCATATTCAACGCAAGCCGAAAGTGAAATCCAGCTCATTGCAATTAACAAATATAATAGGGTTCTCATAAAACTTTGTTTGCGGTGCTTCGCCTTGCAAAAGGGTTAACAAAACCTACCACGCACCAAGTTCCCGTAATCGTCGTTGCATTTGCAGTGGCAGGCCGTCTGAGGTTTTGCTGTTAGTGATATCTTTTGGCGCATCAGCCACATCAAGATAGCGCCAGCCCTGAAAAGGACGCCTTGGCTGTAACTCTGTTGCCGTTAGCTTGTAATCCAATACAATTTGGCACTTTCTTATCCCGGTTGCATCGGTAACGGGTTCCAGCGCCAGAATATTCTGGCGCACCTGCAGAGACCCCTTAATTACCCAGTAAATTGATCCTCCTTGCAATATTTCGGCACTGCGGCGCGGCATCATGCGCGTTACATGAACAGGGTTTTGGCGTTCACCGGCACAGCGGCACTCAGCCCGGCGCAGGGCCTGACGTTCAGACAGCTCCTCAACGCTTTGCACGCCAACACATAATTTTACCAAATGCAGGGTCATGAGACCGGGATCACAATCAATTGTCTGAATCACTCTTTACCATTACATCATGGTCAGGATTTTGTTTTTGCGCAATTGCAGAAATTTCCATATCCGAGCGCTCGGAAAATTTCTTAAACAAAGCCGATCCGGAAACATCAGATATGGATTTTTGCTGTATAATTGGCCCGCCCTGCCATGCGGGTGCAAATAATAACTTGATATCGAATGTTTTTATCTTGGCCACAGGCACAGGCTTAAAAGGCTTTTTTGAATATATGCGCAGCCATGACAACTGCTCGGTTGTAGTATCAATAGCCAGTTCACCGCTTAAAAACCTTGATAATTTTTTTATACCACCAGAATCATCCGTACCGTCTGAACTCATAAAATCTTCGGTTATCTTAAACGAATAAACGGCAAGACCATCGGAACCTGTACCAATGTAGGAGGCTTCTTGCTCACTTTTCAGTGGAAAGCTGGCTAAAATCAGCTCACGATCATCTTGTGCATCAGGGTTGTTTTGAACATTTTGATCAATACGTTTTTTGGCCTGATTAAACAGCTCACGATCTTCGGTTTCTGCTGGCGCCAGAACTTTCCACTGTTCAAGACGTGGCATATCCGGATCATAAAACAAGGAAACCTGATAATTTTCGCCCCCCGAAAC
>JALSYJ010000128.1 GCA_027071965.1 Robiginitomaculum sp.
CACCTAAGGTAAATTTGCCATTTACAAAATGACCCTCCAATGGGGAGAACTGGTCATATTGGGCCGCAAGCTCTCCGGTTCTGGCATCAAAAGCTGCCTTGTCCGCTTCTGTCCACCAATTGCGAAGGGTTCCAGTACCGTCGGATTTGGAGCCCTGATCGTCAAACCCATGGCCTATTTCATGGCCGATTACCGCACCTATACCGCCATAATTTACCGCAGGATCAGCGTTTGGATCAAAAAACGGAGCCTGTAAAATAGCCGCCGGAAATACAATTTCATTGCGAGGTGGCGAATAATAGGCATTGACCGTTTGTGGGCTCATGAACCACTCGGTCTTGTCAATGGGCCCACCTAGTTTGGATATCTGGTCATTCCAGCGCCAGACCAGAGCTGATTTGACATTTAACAGCAAATCATCACGATCAATATTCATGGATGAATAGTCTTTCCAACGATCAGGATAACCGATCTTTGGGGTAAAGGCTGCAAGTTTGGATCTGGCTTCTTTTTTGGTTTCCTCTGACATCCATTCTAGGCCATCAATGCGCTGTCCAACTGCAATGCGCAAATTTGCAACCAGCTCATCCATTTGCTGTTTGCTGGATGGTGGAAAATGCCGCTTTACATATATTTGTCCAACCGCCTCACCAAGTGAACGGTTTACCACTGATACAGCGCGTTTCCAGCGATCGCGCATTTGTTTTTGCCCGGTTAACTGTTTGCCAAAGAATGCAAAGTTTTCCTCATCAAATGCTTTTGGCAAATTGCTGGCATTGGCTGATAGCAAATGGAAAGTCAGATAGTCTTTCCAATCGGCAACTGATGTTTCGGCGAATATTTTGGCCAGCACTGGAAATGCAGTATTTTCACGCACAACCACTTCGGACACATCAACACCGGCAACTTCCATCTCCAGCGCCCACGGATAATCTGGTGCAAATTGCTCAAGCTCTGCCATAGTCATCTTGTTATAGGTAATATCCCGATTGCGCCTGTCCACCTTGTCCCAATGGGCCTTGGCTATTTTGGTCTCCAGCGCCATTATATTGGCTGCCTTGTCAGCAGCATCCGGGATATTGGCCAAAGTCAGCATCGCAGCAATATGATCCTGATAGCCTGCTCGCAAGGATATGGAACGCTCGTCCTGATCCAGATAAAAATCCCGGTTTGGCAGGCCAAGACCTCCATGGGACATGTAATAGGCGTAACTTTGGGGGTTTTTACTGTCCACATTAACAAAACTGCCAAAAAGACGGTTGGCAGATATATCCCGGCGCGCCATCTGCCGGACAATATCCCCATGAGTGGACGCTGCTGCAATTAGATCAAGATCAGGCTGCAGCCCTGATAATCCTTTGCTCTCTATCGTTTCCAGGTCCATAAAGCTGGCATAAAGATCACCGATTTTTTGCTCCACCGAGCCTGCTGCGGCATTGCCCTGCGCTGCATCTTGAATAATCTGTCTTACCTGCTTTTCTGCACGATCACTAAGTACGGTAAAAGAGCCATAACTTGTGCGATCAGCCGGAATTTCAAAACTGTCCAGCCACTTGCCATTTACATAGCGAAAAAAATCATCTCCGGGCTTTATGGCCGTATTCATGGCTGAAAGATCCAGACCAAAATCTCCCAGTTCAGGAGAAGGCTGTGTGGAGGCCTGATTGCCTGCCTGCTCAGGCTTGTTACCTGCTTGGGGGGTTTGCGCCGACGGATTACATGCCGCCAGCAAGGCAATAGCGGCACTGGCTGCCAAAAAACGATATTTCATAGTCTTCTCCCAAAATGTTATAATCACTGTAGTCGTGGCCAATTTCATAAACAATGCTCCGGCCCAAATTGCTGGTTAAATTTTTGTCAGGTTATTCTGCTGGCTCCATTTCTTGTGCAGCAACAAAGCCATCCACATTTTCATGCTCGTCAAAATCTTTAAGGCTCTGGCCAAACCAGCTCATTGGCTGCGCTGTCCACAAATAAATGAAGTACCGGCGAATATCAGCTCCAATCGCATACAGGCTTGGAACCAGAAACAAGGTGACAAACAGTGCAAAGATCACCCCAAATGCCAGACCAACGGCCACCGGGATCAAAAATGCGGCCTGAATGGATTTTTCCATCATCAAGGGGAGCAGGCCCACAAATGTAGTAAAAGAGGTAAGAAGAATTGGCCTGAACCGCTCTACGCCGGCAACAACTAGCGCCCGGGCTCCGCCCATGCCCTTGTCGCGCAATCGGTGTACATAATCTATCAATACCAGATTGTCATTTACCGCCACCCCGGCAGCAGCCATCAAGCCCATAAACGAGAATATGGTCATGTTAAGCCCCATCACCAAATGCCCAAGCACTGCACCAGTAAAACAAAAGGGGATTGCCGCCAGCAAAATCAGCAATGGCTCACCATAGGAACGAAAGGCAATAGCCACTAGAATATAGGCAACACCAATTGCAATCAGAGACAATATCAATATTTCCGACATGAACTCAGCCTGCCCCTGCGCCCGACCAATATTGCCTCTGCGCACATTTGGGTTGTTTTCATCAAATTCATCAAAAAACGTGTTCTTCATATCCGTGCGAACTTCTTCTATGCGCTCGGTAACCACTTCGGCAGAAACAATAATTGCCCGTTGCCGCTCCCGGCGCAAAATGCGGGTGATACCTGGCTCAAAACTAAGATCCGCCACAGAATACAATGGCAACTCCCGACCATCCTTGGTGCGTATGCGCATGTTTTTCAAATAATCCAGAGACTCGCGGTCTCTTTTGGGATAGCGCACAAATACCCTTACATCCTGTCCATCACGAGGCAGACGCTGCACCTCAACACCGTAAAACCCCTGACGCACCTGTGTAGCCACATCATTAATGGTAATACCTAATGTTTCAGCGCCGGGTTTTAGCTTGAACCTTATTTCATCAGATGCACTTTGGCTGTCATTGGTGACATTATATACGCCATGATAGCTGCGAAGCTGCGCCATCAACTCATCTGCTGCTTTTTGCAAATCCTCGGTATTTGTTGAATTTAATACATATTGTATCGGAGGATCATCGCCCTCATTCTTATAACTTACCGTGATTTTTTGCGCATCTGGAACCTCGCCGATCAATTCACGCAAGCGTTCAGCAGTTGCTTTAGCGCTCATAAAGCGCTCTTCAGCACCGACCAGTTTTACCAAAGCCAGCACATTGGTGCCACGAGCTCTGGTGTACCAGTTCTCAATCAGCTTACCCTCATTGGCGTTTACCTCTGCAGCCAATGCGGCTTCAGCCTGCTGAATTTGTGCAAGAACCTCTAAGGATCGTGAATACGGGGTGCCCTCGGGCAGCTCAACCGTAATATTCACCTCATTGCTTTCGGTTTCCGGCATGAAGGTAAAGCGCACCAGCTCATATTTCATAAGCCCTATGGATATGATGCCAATGGCAATGAATGTACTGGCGGTAATATAACGGTTCTTTACTGTCCAGACCATAAATGGCTGATAGAATTTATGAGCAAAATTTACGATGCTACCTGCCAGCTTTTCCTGAAATCTGGCAATTCTTCCCGCAGCCTTCATCGGCTTTAGGTGTGATAAGTGCGCAGGCAAAATCAACAGGGATTCCACTAATGAAAATGTCAGAGACAAAATCACCACCAATGATATGGCGCGGGTAAACTCGCGCATATTGCCCGAGAGAAACATCCACGGCGCAAAGAATATCATCGTGGTTAAAACTGCGAAAATTACCGGCTTAATCACCATTTTGGCGCCAAAAATTGCAGCTTGCGGCCCGTATATTCCGTGTTCATTCTGCCGGTGTATAGCTT
>JALSYJ010000129.1 GCA_027071965.1 Robiginitomaculum sp.
TGCTACCAGCAATCTGAAACAGCGTGCCAATCAGGGCCTTGCTTATCATGCAAGGCAGAAATTTGCCAAAACTACCGGCAACAGGATTATCTCCACCCTTGATGCCGATATCCAGAGCCATGCTGAGCGTATCTTAAAACAGCATTTAAGCCGCCTGCAGCACCGCAATGTCCGTGATGGCGCAATTTTGGTAGTGGAAAATAAAACCGGCGAAATTCTGGCATGGGTAGGAAGTAATTTTGCAACCTCAAGATCCCGATTTGTTGATGGGGTTACTGCAAAGCGACAGGCCGGGTCCAGCCTAAAACCTCATTTGTTTGCTTTGGGCATTGAGCGGGGCATATTAAATGCAAGTTCTATTTTGGACGACAGTCCACTGCAATTGCAATCCATTCAGGGCATTTACGCGCCACAAAATTATGACCGTAAATATGTTGGTCCGGTTTCAGCACGGTTTGCTCTTGGCAACTCCCTTAATATCCCGGCGGTTAAGGTATTGCACCTGGTTGGAATTGAGGCATTTATTGAACGACTGAATGATATGGGCTATTCCGGTATTGACCAGTCCGCCGAGCATTATGGTTTTGCCCTGGCGCTGGGTTCGGCAGAGGTATCGCTGTTTGAACAGGTGCAAGCTTATCGAACACTGGCCAATGGCGGAATATTCAGCCCGATACGTCTTGCTAAAAAAGCTGACAGCGCCCCCATAGCTGCAAAGCGTAAAATGGATGAAGCTACTGCATTTATAATATCCGATATGCTGGCTGATCCGAATGCAAGACAATATACATTTGGCCGTAATTCAGTGCTTGACCTGCCATTTCCTGCTGCTGTTAAAACCGGCACCAGCAAAGCCATGCGCGACAATTGGAGTATTGGTTTTACCTCGCGTTATACGGTCGGGGTCTGGGTCGGGAATTTTGAGGGTGATTCAATGGCTGGAGTTTCAGGAACCAGCGGGGCTGCGCCAATATGGAATGAATTGATGCGTACTTTACATAAGGACAACCCGGCACCGGCAATACCGGCTCCAGCCAATGTGAAAGAGGTGGAAATTGCATTCTCACCACCAATCGAGGCACCAAGGCTTGAGTTTTTCAATAACGGCCATGATCGCAGAATAATACATGTTTTGGAAAAGAATGACCTGCCCGCCAGTATTTTACAGCCCGTAGACGGAACGATAATCGCCTATGACCCTGATATTCCTGCAAAAAACCAGATGATCAGGGTACTGACAGCAGGCTCGCTCGTAAAAATGCAGCTATTGCTGAATAACAAGAAAATTCCCACAGGATATTTATGGTCACCAATACCCGGCAATCATCAATTGCGCATTATTGATGAGCAGCAAAACACTTTGGATCAGGTTTCGTTCAGCGTTCGCTAAAGCATTTGCAAGCAAAAGTGGGAAGCTCGTTTAATGTCCTATCGCTTCGCTATTTTAAGGACGGGTTTTTATCCTGTCACGTTCGTCACTTACATCCTGTGCGCCGTAAGTCCATCCTTGCGCGCGCAAGCAGTGGAAACTGATATTTAATAATGATGGTAAGTAAAAGTTTAGGTTACGGACAGAGCTCCCTCTCCCAGTCGGGAGAGGGCTGGGGTGAGGGATCAATTTTGATTAGATGCGCTCAATTTTGGACGCATGGTGAGGCATACAAACTTGCAGGATTTACACCCAAAACCTCATAACCAAACTACTTACCCCTCACCTCAATCCTCTCCCAACAGGAGAGGAGGAAAATGCCCAATGCCAGACGGGGTTTCAATTGACCAAATTACTTTGTAGCAAAAATTAAAACATTTCGAACGGGGTTATAAACCCCGTCCGGCGATTTCGGCTCCATTGCATTTTGGCCTATTCCAGACAACCGCCCCCTTTATTAGCCTTGTTGTTCTAACTTTTGATACCATGGAAGAACATTGCCTATGTCTTCCTTAAACGGAAAAGGCTTTGCTTCTTTAATTTGTGGATACTTTTCTTTATGTATGAGGTATAAATTCCAGCCTGCAAACTTATTTGTTATTGATGATCGAATTGTATCTAGGAATGTGCTTTCAGTTGAATCTCGGAGAAGCGACTCAAAGTCATCAATATGGCAAACTGCAACCGGCTTTCTGTCCGCATCGCAAATAGAACTATCCTTCTTCGCTAGACTATTGGCATCACCCCTAATCTGATTTAGCTTGGTGTGATTCATGGTAGTCCAAGCATCGAGAGTTACAACAACGCCTAATGCATTTTCGTTAACGGCGAAACCATTTAGCTTTCCACAGCGAATATGCGCATAAAACCTCCATATCTGAAAAATACCCTTGGCAATTTCCGTTGATTTTTCTGTTTCTTTATTTTTATCTGCTTGCTTGAATTTACTATCAAACGGCATTCGGGTGGCTTTACACTCGACAAGTAGAGTGATTTCTTTGTTCTGCTGGATAAGAATATCTGGGCTTTTTGTCTGATGTCCTTTTTTGCCATATTCAATTTCTCCGCTAACAGAAAATTCTTGGAAACTCTTTTCTAAATAACTCAACACATAATTTTCAAAATTTGAACCAATCTCATTGCGTATTGCGTCAGGCCCAGAAATTGCATCGTAATATACACCCTCCGTAAATCTATACACCAACAAATCAATCAACGGGCACATTAACTGTTGTTCGTCAAATACGGCGCAAGGAAATTGACGTAATATGCTAGGTGAGTATGTATTATATAGACCATCCTTTCTAAGATGTTTTGCGTCGTTTCTAAGTGTGTCTATTGGCTTAGAAATATGTGAAATTACATGCTCCATCGTTTCTGGGCAAATCCCTAATTCCGATGCATCTGGAGGTAATTCCAGCTTAGGTGAACCCAAAAAATTCGAAACAAGCGCAAAACCACAAAATGAAAAGTCATTCAAAGAGCAGCCTAATATTTTTCTTAAATGACCCTGAGTTTCAGCCCCACTATATAAAACAGCTGATCGGTAAATGGTATTATAATTGAAGTACCCTCTTTGCCACCGAAACTGCTTGTGACCAATAGCCGCGAGAGTATCAAGAATATTTTCTGGAACTGAGTTTTGCTCATAGTCCAAATCATGATTTTTTTTCAATCTGTTTAGAACCTCAGCAAATCCACCCCATTCTGAGCAATTCCATTTTCTATTCCTTTTGCCAATGCTTTTCTTTGTTACTAGTTCAGCGTTAAGTAAATCTTCTAAATCCCAAGGATAAATAGCATATTTATCGCCAATCTTTACACCTTTGGCTTCCTTGGGGTGCGAAAAAATTGCTTGGACATCTGGGCCGTTTTTCCGCCGCAAAGCATCAACAGCCCAAATCATTTGGAAAAATTCACTCTCAACGGCAATAGCCAAACTATTTTGGAGGCGCTTTAATGACCTATCCCGTTTCATTTTTGACATCAGCAAATATAAAATTCCTGTACCTGAAAAATATTCTTGTCAATATACACCAATCTAGAAGTGTGCCAACGCGCACTTCTATACTCAGAGGATAGAGGTTATATAAAGTTTTTGATAATTTGAGTTGTCGCAAAAAGATAGAGAACCAATGTTCGGTTTACTCCCTCACCCCGACCATGCTCACCAACGTGGCAATCTCAAAACAAAAAAACGCCCCGTAGTTTCCCGCGAGGCAATTTATCCAGCCCAAAACACAAAAAACCCCGCAGCATCGCTACGGGGTTTTTCGTATCAAAAGTAAAGGAGGATTTTGTTTTCCATTCAATCTTGTGGACCTGGCAGCGACCTACTCTCCCGTGCCTTAAGACAA
>JALSYJ010000130.1 GCA_027071965.1 Robiginitomaculum sp.
GTTATGAGCGGTCGGCTCTAACCAACTGAGCTACAGGCCCTAACCAGTTTGGTGAAGTTCTATGCCGTATCAAAGCCAGCTAGACAAGATGCAAGCAGCAGCAAAATTACATTTTTCAGCTTTTAGCAACTCGTGAACCGGCATTAAGGTGCATTAGGGTGCAGCCAAGGTAGCGCGCTTAACCTGGTTTAAGAGCCAGCGCGCCACCTTGATGCCTATCCGTCCTTAAAAATTAGCGCCGAGAGTAAACCAGATTTTCTGGGTATCAGTGGAAAACCCACGGGTCTGATAATCCGCAAATTTCAGGCCGGCATAGTAGTTTTTGCTGATTTTCTTGGAAACCTGCAAATTAAGCTCGCGGCCATAGGAGGCTCCGCCTGATGCGGCTGAAAAATCATGATAGATCGCATCAAATTTCAGACCTTTTAGCGGGCTGTCACCTTGTACCTTATAGCTGATGGAGCCATAAAAATCATCCAGCCCCGTGGCAGGGGTAGCCAGAAACTTGTCTGACCAGCCATTGAATTTGTGCAAAGTGGCTAATGGAGTTTGAAAAGCTATTGATCCGCCATCACTGCCCAGACGCTCAAAACCTATTTTCGCGGTAAACCCATGGGCGGACAAGCCCGCAGACAGGTTCAGATAATTGGCACTAAAGTCAGTTGGGTTGTCAGCATTGTCGGTTTGGTTGGCAAATTCAACTTCATAAAGAAATGACAAATCACCATTGCCAATTTTATTCTTGCCATCAAAGCGTATCCCGAAAGTCTTGCTGGAAAGGCCAACAACCGGCGCATCATTCAAATCAATAATCAAACCATAGGCAGTCACAGTGCCAAAGGGCAGCCCGGTATATTTGGCGTCCACAATAAAGGTATTGGTATCAAGATCGCCCAAGGGATGATCATTACCAAAAATCCGGTTCACATTCCACACATAGGCACCGGTAAGGGTCAGGTTATCAATAGATTTATTGATAAAGCCGGTCATGTCCCATGTCTGATCATTCTGCCGCCAGCCCACAGTTCCTACAAAGCGCTGATTGTTCATATTCATGGCTACCCGGCCCGCCATAAGCGTGGTCTTGTCAATACCGGTATAGGCCAGATATGCCTGATTTACCTCGGTAATCTGCGGATCAGCAATCACCGGATAAGCGGTTTTACCATTTATGGTACTGTTAAAATCGCCGCCACCAATATTCGAGACATCGTCAAACTCAAGCACGCCGAAAAACCCGTTAAACGTGCCTGTAGTATATTTTAACCGGGTGCGCAGGGTCGAGGCGAAGGCATCGTCTGCAAACCCGTCCTGATCAACATTTTCCGCCCGATAGCGAAAGGTTAAATTGGCCTTGCCCCTGGTAATGGCCTCAGCCAGACTTGTCACCTCTTTGGAAGCATTGTCATCTTTGGAGGCCTTGGCATTATCTGCTAGGGCAGAAACGGACATGGAGCCTAAGAGCAAAGGGGCAATAGCGGCAATAGTAAGATAGCGCATGACTTTTTCCTGTCGTGTTGAATAAACCTGCCCTGTTATACTGATCGCCCGAAAGAATAAGTTTGACCTGGGTCAATCCCTCATGGACAAAACGTCGCAGCAACTACAATTATCGCTATGCACAGGTGTTATGGCTCCCGCCCATAATAAAACGGCCCGCAAAAGCGAGCCGTTTCATGAGTATTACAGCAATTGATTTATCTTTTGCGTACCACCTGATAACCGGAGCGCAACAGATATTTCAGTGGTGCACTGACCATGTGTACCAGCCGGGTAAAGGGGAAAATAAGGAAGATTGTTAATCCTAAAAAGATATGCAGCTTAAAGATAAGCGCCTCGTCCATGATAAAATCAGCAGCGCCACCACGAAAGGTCACAATGTGCTGCGCCCATTCAGCCAGAGCAATCATCGAAGAGCCATCAAGATGCTTGGCACTAACCGGAATGGTCAACATGCCAAGTATCAATTGCACAAACAAAATCAGTAAAATGGCCATATCCATGAATTTGGTAGTAGCCCGCACCCGATCTTGTGTGGTGCGCCGCCAGATCAGTATCGACATGCCGACAAAGGCCATGATTCCAAAAAGACCTCCCGCGCTCATTGCCAGAATTTGTTTCTGGCCGGCGCTGATAAATGGTTCATACACCCAATGAGGTGTTAGCAGCCCAACAAAATGCCCGACAAATAACAGCAAAATACCTATGTGAAATAGATTGTTACCCAGACGCAAGCCCTTGGAATGCAATAATTGCGAGCTATCAGCCTTCCATGAATACGGGTTTTGATCATAGCGCAGAATTGAGCCAACAATCATAACGAAAATGGCGATATAGGGGTAAATTCCAAACAAAAATGTGTTGATGTATTCGGCCATTAAATGCCTCCCTGACTTGGGACTGTGATCGGGGTTTTATGCGGCGGGCAAGTGCCACATTCAGGAGCGCCGCCAAAGGCTTCCGGCTCTTGCCATTGTTCGTCCAGCTCATCCAGTGTCTTGATTTCCGGCAGGGCAGAATCGGCCGCCTTTTTGATATCAGCCTCGCTTAATCTGGCTCCTGACAGGGAAACAATCGCGGCAAATACGCTGGCATATCCGGATTTTTGGCGTTTTAGCTTTTCGCCAATTGTGGCAATGACAGGTGCAGACTGCTCCAGTAATTCCAGCCCCTCCTCAGCCGCGCTGATTGAAATAAACTCAAGCATTAACGGTAGATAGTCAGGCAATTCACCAGTGCCGATTTGCAGTCCCTTTGACTTATACCTGTCGGCTAGATCAACCATGGCCTGCCCGCGAAACCTGCTTTCACCATGCACATGCTCAAACAAATGCAAACAATGCGCCCGGCCCCGGTCAAACAACTCCACATAGATCTCCTGTGCCGCCATCAAATCGGTATCAGCAAGATCATCCATAAACGCCATTATATTTTTCAAAGGTTTTGCCTTGAGCAGTTTTTCCTCAAGCAGAACCTGTTTTAGCTCGTCCATATGCGATATCCACTGGCTTTGCGGATAGCTCAACAAATGGGCAAGAACCCGAAAACTACGCATTATTGATCTCCTGAAGATTTGCGCGGCTTGCCGCTCATGGTGTTGGCATGGGTCTGGGTACCAAATAAGTTGGTTTTGGCAGGGCTGCCGGTATTGCAGCCATCACCGAATGAAAACCCACATTCAGAACGGGTGGCAAAGGCAATATCAGCATCAAACGGCCCGTCACCGGCATATTCACGATGATTGCTCGGAATTACAAAACGATCTTCATAATTGGCAATCGCCATCAATTGATACATGTCGTCCATTTCGTCTTTGGACATGCCGACCTGTTCCAGAATTCGGGTGTTTTCCACACCATCAACGCTTTTGCCGCGCATATAATTACGCATGGCCATCATTCGCTCCAGAGCGCTGATGATCGGCTCTTCATCTCCGGCGGTAAGCATATTGGCCAGATATTTGTTCGGTATTCTAAGCGAGCGAACATCCGGCAAGACACCATCTGTTTCCAGCAATCCGGCTTCGGAAGCCTGCTGCACTGGCGAGAGCGGCGGAACATACCACACCATAGGCAAGGTGCGATATTCAGGATGTAGCGGGAAAGCGATTTTCCACTCCATCGCCATCTTGTAAACTGGCGAGTTTTGCGCTCCTTCAATCCAGCTTTGCGGTACACCATCGGCCAATGCCTGCTCGATCACTTTCGGATCATGAGGGTCGAGAAACAAATCGCACTGACTTTGATACAGATCAGTTTCTTCCCTCGCCGAAGCTGAT
>JALSYJ010000131.1 GCA_027071965.1 Robiginitomaculum sp.
GAGCTGTCCATGAACCAGTTGGAAGTGACATTTGGCTGGACGTTTAAGTTTGGTTCGCAATAACAGCAATTGTTTTTAATTTTGGAAAAAGGGCTGCTCCTTAAGGGGCGGCCCTTTTGCATGTAAACCATCTGTCTGAATTGCGTACAAATTTTGTAGTTTTTGCTTTTTGCCAATTGCACTGATCCTTATATTAGCATATACGAAAACACGCTTATTTCAAAATGATCTGAAGCTTTTTTGTATTGATAGTTGGCTATCCGCCATTTTCTTAACCAACTGGCCACAGTTAGGTGACAGTATTGCGCAACACCAACTTGAATTGATTGGACGAATGCCATGCGCGCAAGTCTTCGCCTACCTGGTCAGCCAGTGTTGCGGAGCATTATGCTTTTTGTAAGGGAAAAGCGTTGGCTTTTTTTTGCAATTCTGGTCGGATTAGTATTTTATCTGGCTCCTTCACCGGAAGGTCTATCCCGTGATGGCCAACTGGTTTTGGTGATCTCGGTGGTTGCGGTTGTCCTGTTCGTTACAGAGCCGATACCACTGCCGGCAGTCGCATTTATGATTATTATTGCGCAAGTTTTGCTGTTGGGGCGGGGGGTTGCCGAGGTTGGTGCCTCTTTGATTAACGGGTCTGTATTTTTTATCATTGGTTCTTTGATGCTGGCTGTGGCTGTGGTCAAGCAAAAGCTGGACAAGCGCTTAGCTTATCTGATTGTCCGTTTATCGGGAACAAAAACAAGAAATGTAGCGATTGGGGTGGCTGTTGTATCTGGTCTTCTTGCATCAGTAATTGGCGAGCATACGGTTGCCGCAATGATGTTGCCCGTTGCCTTGACCTTGATTACGCTTACCTCTGATGATCCTAAAAAGGTGCGTAATCTTGCTGCGGTTCTGTTATTTTCTATTGCTTATGGCAGTTCAATAGCTGGCATTGGCACACCATCAGGTGGTGCAAGAAACGCCATTATGATCGGATACTGGAAAGAGTTTTTCTATAATCCAGATGATCCAAACACGGCCAAATATCTGGTGGATTATGTCAAATGGGTGATTATCGCCTATCCGGTGTTTTTGGCGCAATTGCCTGTTGTTATTGTCATTTTATTTTCAACCTTCAAGCCCGAATATAATCATTTGACGCGGGCGGTGGTAAAATTGCGCGCCCAAATCGAACGGGAGGGCCCAATGACGCCATCGCATTTTATGGCTATTGGTTTGTTTTTCCTTACCCTTTTGGGCTGGGTTTTCTTTTCCGGCACGATTGGACTTGGCACTATTGCGCTTATGGGTGGCGTTGCCTTTATGATATTTGGACTGGTGCGTTGGGAAGACTTGAATTCAGGCGTGAACTGGGGGGTGGTCTGGCTGTATGCGGCGGCAATATCACTGGGGATTCAAATGAAGGATAGCGGCGCTGCCATGTGGCTTGCTGACAGTTTTCTAAAGGTTCTGCCGGAGTTCATGGAAACCGGAACACCGCTATTGGCTTCGGTTTCTGTGCTTACAACCTTGGTCACTAATACCATGTCTAACGGAGCTGCAGTTGCGGTTTTGGGCCCGATAACCTTGAACCTTGCCCATTCTACGGGTGACAGTGAATTGGTCGTGGGTTTTGTTACCGCTATTTCATCGGCCTTTGCCTATCTGACAGTAATAGGGACGCCTGCCTGCACGATTGTGTACGCCTCTGGTTATTTGAAGACCACTGACTTCTTGAAAGTCGGTTATAAAATGGCAATTATGTCGACGATTATCTTGTTGGCTTTTGCCGCGCTTTATTGGCCGGCGATTGGAATATAAGAGGATTGCACTGCATGCATAATGAAAAACAATTTCAAATACTGGTTTGCATTGATGGATCAGAAGCCTCGTATTCAGGACTGCGTTATGCAGTTCGGATGGGGGATGATCACTCTGCTGATCTTACCTTATTGTTTGTTCGCCCTTTGGATGAAGGTTTAAGCTCCGGAGGTCTGCAATTGGAGCTGGCCCGTGAGAATATGCTAAACTGGGGGCATGAGCTTCCGGGAATGCGTGCCTTAAAGCGTGGTCGTGACATGCTGGTGGAAATGGGTTTTATGGAGGATACTTGGAAAGAACAGGTGGTTCATACCGATGTACGCGGGGATAAGCTTGGGGACAACTCAATTATATACACTAATGAGGAAGGCGCCAAAATTACCCTTGAAATGATGGTTTCTCCATCAGTGGAACGGGGCATACTCGATGAAATAGAAGTTGGTGAATATGACATCACCATTATCGGCATGTGCGCAGATGATGAAATAGGTGCCGGAAAAATCCGGCCGTCCACCACCAAGGCCGTAGTCAGCCGCTCACCGGGGCCGGTTCTGGTTGCGCGTGATCTGGAACAGGATCACGGCCATTTCATGTGTGTGGATTTTACAGATAAGTCGGTTGAGGCTGCGGTTAAGGATGCAAAAATAGCCGCAAGGTGCCATTGTCCAATATATCTGTACTCAGTTGCTGAAACCGACGAAGAACTGCCCATTGCGCTGGACGTGGTGGCAAGAGCAAAGGCCGCCATCGAGGCCGAAGGTCTACAAGTGGTAAGTGATCTGGTAGAAGTCGGCAATCCGGTGGAAAAAATTCTGGAGCAGGGGCGTAAATATTCACTGATTGTTATGGCTGACACCTCGGTAAAGGGTTTTCGCCGGTTTTTCCAGACATCGGTTGCTTATGAAGTTCTGGAGCGGGCAGAAAATTCGGTAATGATCGTTCGCTAAAACGGCTTTTATCTGTGCGCAAAACCACTGTTTGTACTGCATTGCAAATATTGCCATTGCTATATTAGAAACACCTCATACAATGGGTGAAATTATATGGGGAGGGTGGCATTGAGTGCTAATCCATTTGCAACGATCAAGGAAGCTGTTGATCTGTCGCCAGAAGTGGCTGATGAAGTTAAATTCACCACTTGTTATATGTGTGCCTGTCGCTGTGGAATCAAAGTCCACCTTAAAAATGGCAAGGTTCGCTATATAGAAGGAAACCCGGATCATCCGGTAAACAAGGGGGTGTTATGCGCCAAGGGTTCTGCCGGTATTATGAATCAGGCCTCGCCAGCCAAATTAACCAAGCCGTTATTGCGAATTGGTGAACGGGGCGAGGGGCGTTTTAAGGAAATCGAGTGGGATGAGGCATTGGCTTTGGCTGAAAACTGGCTCGGTGATGTACGAAAGAAAGATCCGTCAAGGCTGGCATTTTTTACCGGACGTGATCAGAGCCAGTCGCTCACTGGCTGGTGGGCCAAGCAATATGGAACCCGCAATTTTGCAGCCCATGGCGGGTTTTGCTCAGTTAATATGGCAGCAGGAGGGCTGTACACTCTTGGCGGTGCCTTTTGGGAGTTTGGCGAGCCGGACTGGGATCATACCAAATATTTTATGATGTTTGGCGTTGCTGAGGATCATGACAGCAATCCGATCAAAATTGGCCTTGGCAAACTTAAAACCCGAGGTGATGCAAAATTTGTTGCAGTAAATCCGTCGCGTAATGGCTATAATTCAATTGCTGATGAGTGGATTGGCATACGTCCTGGAACCGATGGCCTGTTTGTATTTGCCTTAATCCATGAATTGCTCAAAGCTGAAAAAATTGATTTCAAATATCTTGCACGATATTCAAATGCGCCATGGCTGGTGATTCAAAATCCTGGTGGCGCTGATGATGGTTTGATATTGCGTGATAAAAAGGGAAATCCTCTTTGTTATGATTTGAATAGGAAAAAGGCGGTCTCGGCGT